>JBHLPA010000234.1:0-4635 GCA_048939935.1 Promethearchaeota archaeon
TGTGATTGCCACAGGAACGCCTTCCGGCGTTGGTTTTGTAAGGGAGCCACCTGAGTTCTTACAACCTGGGGATAAAATAGAGATGTATATTGAGAAGATTGGGCACTTGAGAAATAGAATCAATCAATAGAACATTTCAATTTTACACGAATGATATTGTCATTTTCATAGATGTGTCGGACTAGTAAGAAAGCCTTGGGTAGTAGAACCAGACAGGGGGCTAATACTCTTATCATTCTATTTGAGAATCAGAAGTACACTCAAAGTTCATTTGCTTTGTCTAAGGCCGCCTCAGCTTCTTCATACTCGAACAGTCTTTTATGAGCTCGATTGAGCATCTCCCACACCTCTCTATCCTTAGGTTTCAACTCAAGATATGCCGTGCAAAAGGTCTTCATATTCTCCCAATCATTCAAGCCCTCATAGCAAAGAGCACCGTAGTATAATGCTCTCTTGTGATCTAATTTTGGGCCTGCTAATGCCTTGAAGATTTCAACCGCACGTTCATACTCCTGATTGTCGTAGTATGACTTTGCTTCGTCATATTTTATCTCCATCTCACTATACTCTGGAATCCTCTGCGAATACGATGCAATCATCATAGTTGCACTGCAGCAGACCAGAATGACTCCTAACATTACTGACATGCCCATTGTCATAACCGGATCAAGTGGGAGATATCCTTGACCTGCTAAGAATGAAATGATAACGCCCCCCACAAAAATGATGATAACAGCTACGCCAACGTATTTGGGTGGCAACATGCTCATGCCTTCCTCTTCTTCCACAAGCTGAGGCATCATACCGCAGAAAGGAATTGGTCTCCTTTTAGGTCTGGCGAATCAATCAATTCTTGTCTTTTCCTTCCAATTGTCGTCTCTTATACTCTGCATCTTCCCTTTTTGCTGCCAAACGGTTTCTTGCCACATTGATCCATTGACCAACCATCTTCTCTAATTCCGGATTCAGTTGTACAGCTACTTCAGCATAAGCAATTGCTCTCTCATCTTGTTCCTCTATGAAGTGGGCGTTAGCCTTGTTATAGAACGCCTCTGCATAATCAGGTTTCAATGCCACAGCTCGTGTATATGCCTCAATGGCAGCTTCTCCATCAGCAAGACGCGAATGACAGTTACCTAGATTGTTCCAAGCCTCGGCATCATCAGGATTGATTTCCAAGGCTTCTTCATAACACTCTCTTGCTGCTTCAAAATCCCTCATAGCGTATAAGGCAGTGCCCTTGTTGAACCAGATTTCAAAAATGAAATTGTCAATCGCAAGAGCCTCATCATATGCTTTGACTGCTTCCTCATACTCCTCTGCCATTGTCAGTGCGTATCCAAGATTGTACCATCCCTCAATACGATCTGGTTCCTCTTTCACAAGCTCCCTTAGGACCTCTATGGCCTTCTCTATCAATCCTTCCTCCAAAAGGCTAAGAGCCCTATCTAGCTTACCAGTGTTTCTCTCTGACAATGTAACCGCGTTTCTTGTCATTGGAGAGTGAATAAGGGTTACGCAGTGTACTTACTCCGACTTTGCTCTATTACGAGCAACGATGGACAAGATAACGCCAATCCATGCAATTGATTGTGAAATCAGAGTGAGTATCTCAGTGAGCGCTGCAACACCTCCTGCTAAGTATGCTTCTACAAACAAGATAATGAGACCAAAAAGTCCCACGCCAGCACCAAGACCAATCACAAACTTGCCTGTGCCAATTCGGTTAACTGCGATTAGTAATCCACCAACAATAACAGCGATACCTCCTAGCGAAGCGATATAGAGTAGTATCGAAAGGACAAGTGTGATTACTTCAGCTGCCGCAGGGAAATATGTCTGTGCGTATATCGCGATGTCCGCGATGAAGCCGATGCTTCCGACCCAACTTACTTGGAAAAGTAAGAATCCACCTATGAGGGCTAGAACAACTGAAAGGCTATTTTTCAAGATATCACCGAAAAATGAAAGCCTCTAACTGGTTTAATTCTCTTTCTCTGAATCGAAATCAGACCACTGCACAACTCTTGATCTTCTCTTACGGAAAGTAGATGGTCCATCAAATCCTGCCTCTCTTATCATCTCAAGGGCAATCTGGATTCCTTTTCCAACATCTGCTGGTGCGTGAGCATCGGAACCAACTGTTACAATGTCAATACCTTCATCTCTCAAAGCTCGGACTATTCGTTCCTCTGGCATAGGTTGCTGCATCCCCCTCCTCAATGATGATGTGTTGACCTCAAAACCCACTCCATTGGATTGCATCTTCCTTGCTAGTTCTTGGATATGTGGTTTCCATAGGTCGTGTATTTTATTGCCATAGTATTCTAATCCATAGCGTCGGTAAAGGTCAATGTGTGCCAACACATCGAAGATTTCTAGATCGATTGAATCGAGAAGAATCGAGTAATATCTCTCTCCCAGTTCATCTATCGTATATCTACGAAATGCTTCCTCTGCCCGCTCGCCTGCTGAGATGGCTATATGATCTATTAAATGGACAGAACCTATGATGAAATCGAAATCGGTCGAGAAAAAGGCATCAGGTATAACATCTTGAACGCCAGGGAAACAGTCAATCTCCACTCCTAATAATACTCTGAGTCCTCTGTTCTTGAAGTGATCCTCTGCAGTTCTTATTGCCAACTCATAATCTTCAAACCAGTCACTTGACTCGACATCAACGTTTTTCCCCCTGATATTCACATAGCAATCATCTGCCACCCTGTCCAAATCAAGATGCGTTGTGAATACAATCTCTTTGAGTCCTGCTTCAATTGCTGCAGTACAAAACTCATCGACTCTTCCTTCAGCATCAATTGAATAGTTGGGATGAATATGGTAGTCAAACATCACCTTTTCCCACCACTCTCTACTATTTCAGACTGTCTGAAGATGAATGAATGTCCTATTCTAGTGTTGGAGGTGCGTCCAAAAAGACATGTAATTCTCCCACAGCAGCTGTTGTTTCTGAATCTTTCATGAATAATGCAACAAGAGTGGCAAGTATTGTTGTGACAACAAGGAACAGAATCGATGCTTGCAGTCCCCAGAGGTCTCCAATCCAACCGAAAATAATCGGTGATAACGCCCCAGGAAGTGCCCCTACCGAGAAAAGCAGACCAAAGGCAAGACCTCTATTCTTTCGGGGGCTAATCTCTGTGAGGTATGCTGTGTTGGGTGGTACTCCCAGATAGAAAAAGAATCCAATTATGATTAGCATCATAATCAAAATCTCTATGCTAAGAGAGTAGTTCAAAAGCAAAAGCGCAGGTGTTGCAAGTCCGGTGGACAATACCAGAAACACAACACGTCTATTCAGTCTGTCTGAAAGCGGTCCTGCAATCATCTCGCCGACAAGCCCAGCAGAGAGCATTATAGTTGTGAGATATCCTGCTTGTACTAAGTCAACCGGATATGTCGCTTCAAGATAGAGTGGCATCAGAAGTGATGTACATCTGAATGACATCCCCCTCAACCCCATTAGAGTCAGACCAAGCCAATAACCTTTGGTCCAGCCATCTGTACCCTTGCATTCATCTTCTGCGTCAATGAATCCCTTGGAATAACCTGAACGAGAGTATCTCATAAGAATGATGAACGGAATAAAGATTGCAAGTCCCATGACTCCTAATGCAACCAAAGAGAGACGCCAGTCGTTTAGAACAATAAGAAGGGTGACTCCTAAGAAGGGAATTACTGCCATGCCAATGAGTCCCCCCATGGCTTGTACTCCGGTTGCCTTAGCTAAGTTTCTCTGTGGGAATTTTTCTGCAAGTGCTGGAAAAACGCTTGGATGGTATCCTGATGCACCAATTCCAAGGAAGAATTGGAATATTGCAAGAAAAAGAAAACTACTGGAATAGCTCACGAGGATCATTGCGAGAGCGCTGAGGAGTATGCTTGTGGATATGAATGCGTCACGCCAATTTGAACCCCTGTCTCCAAGATGTCCCACGACAAAGTGTGAGATTGTCATTGCTAGAACCACTGCACTGGTGATTATTCCGACCTCTGTGTAGTTCAGATTCAGGTCTGTCTGAATTAGCGGTAGAAAAGGTGACAGAGCCCCAGTATACACGTGATTTAGAAAGTGTGCCAAGGTCACAGCAGCAAGGACCGCATAAGATGCTTTTGTTGTTCTTGCCAACTCTTTGAATCACGTCCAGACGAGAGTTTCCTGTACATACCAATGTTAAGCATGCTGGTATAGACAATAAAAGAAAAAGCGTCGGTGAGCCGGTGACCTGAGTAACATCTCATGTCACCAGCATGTTCCGACTTCGACTCGGAAAGGTTGTTAGTAGCTTTGCAACACCCCTCACTATATTTAAAGCTCCATTTTTCACGCAATCATAGTGTTTCTAAATACACTTTGAATTCAACTAAGCAATCCTGCAGTCCAAAGTACAATTCGTAATGCAATCCGCGCGTCGTCACCGGGTCCATACTGACCCGATAGTGCATAGTTGTCAATGAAGAAGTTGGTCCCAGTTACTACGATTCTCCCGCCTCCAGCTCCTTCCTTGCATCCAAGTACGTCTGATACGTGATTATACCTGGCCAATCGGGTCCCATCCCCTATGTTTACGACTGCCCCCGAGTAATGGAATCCACTGACTCCTTCTGTGATGA
>JBHLPA010000235.1:0-4624 GCA_048939935.1 Promethearchaeota archaeon
CGAATCAGTTTCAGCATGTAAAGGTGCAGATGTTCTATTCCCTCTTTGTTCTAACACAACAGGATTGAGAACTCCTCCGAGTTGATCATTAGCCGCGAGAACGCCTGCAGCTTCCGGAGTGGCTTCTAGAGGTTCATCAAAATTGTTCGAGGTCGTGCTACTAGAAGCATAGTTTACTGAGGTAAGAGTTCCACTAGCAAGTATAAGAAGAACAAATACAACTAGTAGTGTTCCTCGTTTCACACCAGCAACCTCGAAATCTTAATTGCATTCAATTCATGAATATTATAACTATACTTCGTATTGGGGTATTAATAGAAAATAGACAAAACAGACAAATTTTCGACATTGACTTTCTGAAATTGTCAATCAATAGTTTCACTATTGGTTTTATGTGGGCGGATAGGAAGTATGTACTCATCTTCAATTGCCTTAAGCATCCTGATGTACACCTCATCCTCTGGAGTTCCTGAGGATGTGAGCAACCTAATCAATCGATGGATTCTGAAACTTCCGTCCTTCTCCTCCAGAAGAATCGCTTTCTCGATAAACCTCAGCTGCTTTGGAAACTTCTTCTCTCCAATCTGATATCTGCGAATCAAAATACCATCCATGAAGTCATCGAACATCCATTCAAACGTATTACTCATTTTTGCATCAATCACCTCAGGACGTACCTCTGCGAGTGATTCATCAAACATCATTCCTATTGCTCGAGAGTAGCTTCTCATTTTTTCCTCCTGCTCGGGAGATGGAGATGTCACGGTAATGAAGGCGCAGACCAAATGCTCAGTAGGGACAACTCGGATGACCTCAGAGATTGGAATAATCTTGTATTCATCACTCTCACCATTATTCTCGAAACTAGTTCGGAAGTGCATGATAGCTGAGATGAACGCAGACAACATTCCTTCCTCAAATCCACCCTTGAAGATCTTTGAGTAAATTGGAACACCACTGAGCTTGTGTAAAACAAGAAAGCCAAGAATATTATCAGCATCACTAAATCGATGTTTAATCTCAACTGCTGTCAGGTGTTTCCTCTTGTTTCTTCGACTTCGAGCCCTCTGTCCTACAACAACTGCTCCTACTACAATGGCAACTATACCAATTTGCCATGAATATCTCAATAGAGTCTGGAACAATCTAGCATTACTATCAAAAGTTGGAACGAGAGCAGTACTGAAGCTCTGAGTCATCAGGTGATAATCTTTCTCGACCAGAATCCGCACAGTATAAGTTCCTGAGTCAGAGATAGGCATCATGATTGTCAATGTGTAGGTGCCAGGAGTTGTTTCTAACATCACATCACTTAGATACAAGACACCACCAGGTCGATAGATACCAAGAGTGACATTTGCTCCTGTTACAGGATTGCCTGTATCAGATTCAGCGATATGTACCTCGATATCAAGAGGCGTCTGTTCAAGTCCAACCAGACTTGAAATCGATTGAATTTCAATTGGAACCGGATCTGTGAGAAACGAGATAACATGAGTTTCTGTTTCATATCCGACTTTTGAGAACGCAAGTCGAATACTGAAATCGCCAATAGCCAGTGGCAATATAGACAACTCATAATGGCCATTACCAGTTTCGACAATTGATGCCCACTGAGCACCATCTTCTGTGAGGTTTACAAACGCCCCTTCAATACCCGTGCTATTATGGGACATTGAATAGAAAAAGTCGTAACTATACTGACGACCATAGATTAGAGGAGTGAGAGGACCGGAGGGAGCCGCCAAGTTAGTTAATGATTGCGCCTTTACAGTAATCACTAGTGGAGCAGTTTCAAAGTATGGAGCTGCTGACACTATCCTTATCGTGTAGTCACCAGGGTCAAGACCACTTGTATCAAAATCAGCTTGCCACCAATTCTTCACGAGGTCTGGAAGAAATGCAATATCGCCACTAGACCAGTTTCCAACCACTGTCGCTCCATTATTCAAAATATACAGATTATTTTCTGAGTCACGGAATCGTAGATAGACAGATACTGGTTGACCAAGTATTGTTTCCACAGTGTCTGAGTAGACAGACTCTAGGACTGCACTATGATGTAATTCAAATGTTTCACAGTCATAAGCAAGTTCCGTCCCATTTGACCAATGATACTTCACACACCAAATCCCAGCAGTTGTATTCACAGGACCAAATGTTACTGATGGACTACTAGTACTTCCAATCACGCCCCCTATGTATGATGATCCATACCAAGTTGAATAATTAGATGAAATCCAAGTGAAATTGATGGGTTCTGAGAGGAATGGTGTGTCAGCGTCTGTCCCGAGAGAAACAGCTAGTCTCGCCACTTCTGTGCTGTGGAATACAGTTTCATTTACCCAACTTGTTATCCCATAATCATACCTCTCTACAATGGCAGATTGAGCATAATTTGGTGCGTCACAAGTAATTTTCCACCAACCAAGGCGATCGAGGACGGATTCGGGGATGATGAGAACGCCTGTTCCAAATGTACAACTTGGGGACACATCACTCAAGAATGGGTCCTGCACCGTAAAGTTTTCCCAATCCCCAGGATGAAAGATTTTCAATTCCTGGTCATTATAAATACCATAGGATCCTAAGTAGGTGTACATATCTAATGTCCCACTAATACCAGATTCGATGGTATAAGCCACCCCAATCTCTGCTATGTCTGAAGTCCAGCTGGATTCAGTGAATCTATGATTTAACAATCGAACTTCATAATCAAAACTAATTGATGTGTTTGAATCAAAGGATACTGGTAAGATGGGAGTGTTCCAGTAGGAGGAATTTAGTATTGTAGCTGTTCCAATACCAGAAGACCCAGTAACAAGTTCGCTGACACTCCCGACATTGAATAGTAAATCAACTTGTTCTGGTGTAGGAGAAACGTTTCCTGTGAGTGCAATATTGTCAATATGAACGGTGAGGTAATTTGAGTCGATGAAACCATAATCAGTGGGATACAATGACAAATCATCATTTATTGCAAGACGAACATCAAATTCGAAGGTATCAGGAGCTCCTGGAATATTAATATGCACCAAACCAGAGGATTGCCAGATATCTTTGCTTACAAGTTGAGGTAGACTCTGATTCCAATAACGAGTCCCGTCAATCCAAACCTCCAGGGAAATAGCATCTCCAAGGGCAGAATCCAGAGGCCCGTTGATGTACATGAAATCCAAGGATAGAATAAAGTCTTCATTATACGGTCGGTTGTCTATGACCTGAGACCAAGTGATTCTCGTCCCTGAAGCATGTTGAAACCGTGTGTTAGCGCCGGTACCTAGAAGATTGCCTTCGTTTTCAAGCATAGTAAAGGGATTCAGTCCTTGCACGAATGCACTTTTCTGGATAGTGCCAGCAACCGATGCGTAACTATCAGATGTCCAACCAAACGGGTAGTATGAAACGGTGCCATTGGGATTCACATTGACACCGGGTATTCCTTCATCAAGAGTACCATTGACGACGTACAGTCTCTTCAGGTTATTGATGGTTACATTTGCTTCACTAGCTACCCAATCATGGAGAGTATCAATCTCAAGAGTGTTGTTTGTATTTGTGTTGGTATCGGTCCTTGCTGAAACAGTGCTAGTTCCAATGACACCTTGTTGTTCAACTATCACGGAATCCAAGAGCCCTGTTGCAGTCTGAAGTGTGTCAGTTATATCTGATAGAAAGTAAGCGTCTTTTGAGGTTCCAGCATCAATTAAAGGCGCTCCAGGTTCAACAGTATTAGAATCTTCAATCAAACCATTTCTTGCTGCTGGAAGTATACTGTTGCCTTCTGAAACCTGATTTGCCATCTGTGCCGGTGCAATCAGTATGAGAAGCATTAGAGATACAATCACACATTTCAGAATTCCAGCTTGCATCCTCATAACAACCATTGATGTTTGAACATAAGCTAGTATAATATAATATAATTTTACTGTGGATAAGCCTCTTCTATTCGTCACCATTTGAGAGAACTCGGCCCTGTGCAATGACATCATGCTTGTGGATGCTCTCAAGAGAACGTGCTTCTGCAAACATCTCCAAATTCCGATCATTATACTTATTCTTTGCATGCTGCAAGATGTTTCTGCAGACATCCTCTACAAGGAGTGGATTGTCATGCATCTCCTTTGTGACATGAACCTCATCCTCTAACTTCAGGAGAGAGTAGGTCTTACTTGAGAATGATTGTTCGATTATCTCAATCATTGTTCCATATGTAGGGATATCATCGACCACTCCTACTAGACGAAGATTTCCAAATGCACGTTGGATGTGAGTGAGACCATCATTATTTGCCATACAATGTGGACATACAGTATTGCCAATCACTTTCACTTCTACATCATGCATGAAGGGTTTTCCTTCCTCCATGGTGGTAATAGCCGTGACATCACAGACCTCCCAGGTACGTTTGTTAGAAACGGGTGTATGACTCTCGTATCCAAACTCAAACTCGAATTTTACCTCTCCACGTTTGAAGTGGTGTTTCTTCAAAAGTCCCTCTAGTATTCGCATCTGAATATGTTCAATAGAGGGATGAACTCTGAATTGGTCACTCAGCTCCTCTGTCATTGACTCTACAAGTCTAGACATGTAGACCCCCTTCATCTCTGCAGGAAGGTTGATG
>JBHLPA010000236.1:0-4620 GCA_048939935.1 Promethearchaeota archaeon
TGTCGGAGCAGTATTTGGTCAAACTGAGGGCTTACTCGGAGAAGACCTTGACCTTCGAGAACTTCAGCGAACTGGTCGTATTGGAAGAATTCAGATTGCAATTAAATCAAAAGGCGGTAACAGCACGGGAGAAATTGTAATTCCGGTTTCACTTAACAAAACTGCCACTGCTATTCTTGCAGCATCATTAGAAACTGTGGATCGTGTTGGTCCATGTACTGCAAAAGTGACACTCGAAAAACTTGAGGACATCAGAGGTGCAAAAAGAAGAAAAGTAGTAAGTAGAGCAATCAGCATCTTGAAGGGCTGGGAGGAGGACATCTCACCTGGTACCGATGAAATCAAGACGGCAGTCACAAAGGGAAGTAAAGTTTCGATAGCTAAATTTGGTCCTGATGGCCTCCCAGCCGGTCCTGGGTTAAACGATAGTCGAGAGATCATTATTGTAGAGGGCAGAGCAGATGTAATCAATCTCATGAAATGTGGCATTTCAAATACTGTAGCAGTAGAGGGAACTCACATTCCGAAGAGTATTGTTGACCTCACTAAGAAACGAGGGAAGAAATTCATTGCGTTTCTTGATGGGGACAGAGGCGGAGACCTAATTCTGAGAGAATTGATGCAGGTCGCTAAGGTCCACTATATTGCTCGGGCTCCAGAAGGTAAGGAGGTCGAGGATTTAACCAGAAGGGAGGTCACAAAAGCCCTCCAGGCTCAAATCCCGGCAGAACAGGCTCTTGCACTAGTCCAAGATGGAAGAGCTTCTTCAACCAGAAGGAAACGAACGACAAAGAAATCAACGAAAACCCGAAGCGATCCAAAAAGATCGGATGAATTTGACGAGGAAGACGTTGCAGAAGAACGTCGTGCTCCCAGTCGACAACGAGCTACAAGGAGAAGAGAGCCTGTAACTGTTGACGAGGTATATGCATCTAAGATTGAAGAGATTAAGGAGTCATTCAAGGCTGTACTGTTTGGAGAGGATAAGAAAGTAATTGTTGAGTGTGGTGTTGCAGAACTAGCCAAGACCCTGGAGAGCCAGGATAATGCCCCGACAATTGTATTTGATGGCGTAATTACTCAAAGACTTGTAGATATTGCTAGCAAGAAAAAGACACAACTAATGATAGGAGCTGCTGTTGCTGACATCGAGAATAAGCCCAGCAGTCTTAGAATTGTAACATTCGACGATTTGGGATATTAGTAATATATTAGATAGCCCCGGACCCGTCCGGGGCATAATCTCTTTTTCGTAAACGATTGTGTTGCTTAGTAATACTCACAATTATCTCACAGCGGATATGATTCTTCATACACACTAGATATGAGGTTCTTAAATTTGGCATCAATCCTAGATGGATTAGAAACAACTGAACAAGTGGATACTCCAACAGATCCATTCGATAGGATTGTAGGACAGAAAAATGCTGTATCGCTAGTACGTTCAGCAGTGAAACAGAGGAGGCATGTTCTTCTTTGTGGTGTGCCTGGAATAGGGAAGTCAATGCTGGCAAAAGCCGCATATTCGCTCCTCGACCCACCAACAGATGAAATCAGACTTCGTCACAATGTGACTCATCCTGACCGCCCAGAAGTGGGAATCGTTCATTTTGATGGTAGAGAAACGACTGAAAGCAAACTAGAAAGTCAGATTCAAGATGTCTCTTTTGTTACTCCTGAAAGACTTCCCTTTGAAATATCAGTTAAAATGGGGTATAGATGCCCAAACTGTGGTCATATATCTACACCTGAGGCGAGTGTATGCGTCAACTGTGAGTCTGAGAAACGTTTTGATTGGGCTCCCGGAGAGTCCTATCATGGTCTATTCAGAATGTTGGAAGTCGTCAGGGAGCCTGCATTAGATACATTGACAACTCTTGAGGACATCAATGATGTTTCCTACCATGTGACATATGAAAGATCAGAATCCGGGGAAATCAGGATAACTAGGCGGAGAGTAACGGCTAAAGAGAAAGAACATATAGAGAATCAAGATTATCAGGAAAGAATCTTAGTACCCCTTAGAGCAAGTCGTTTCATAAGAGTAAGTGGTGCAAGTCCAGTAGAATTACTGGGAGATGTTAAACATGACCCATATGGGAGTGCTGAAACACTAGGATTAGCAGCATATCAAAGAGTAGTCCCAGGGGCCATACATGAAGCACATGAGGGAATTCTCTACATAGATGAGATTGCTACTCTTGGGAGCTACCAGAGCCACTTGTTAACGGCGATGCAAGACAAAATCTACCCGATTTCAGGACATAATCCACTAAGCTCTGGAGCAGCTGTGCGTGTTGATGATGTACCCTGTGACTTCATTCTTTTTGCATCTTGTAATGTGGAGAATCTCAAGAATATATTACCACCACTCAGATCACGGATACGCGGTTACGGGTATGAGATAATGCTTGATTCTTGGATTGGAAAGAATCAGGATATTGTCAATGACTATGTACGGTTCATTTCGCAGACTGTGGAAGAAGACGGAAAGATTCCCCACCTAACTGTGAAAGCTGTTGAACGTGTTATCGAGGCTGCAGAGGAGATGGCGCTCCGGTTGGACTGTCAGAAAGATGCTTTGTCATTACGTCTGCGAGAACTGGGAGGGATAATCAGGATTGCCGGAGACCTTGCAGTCAGAGATTCCAGCGAGTATGTACTGCAAGGACATGTGCAGCAGGCGGAAATATTGAGTAGAGGTATTGATGAAAATAATCCACAGTTCATAGGACATAAAGCTCAAGAGACTTCGATTAGCAAAGACTATTTCTTCTAGCAAGAAGAGCAGTCAAGAGGTGACTATTTGAAAATCCTGAAAAGGGTCCTAAAAGAAGGTAAGATAGTGCTGAAGATTGAAACGCTGGATGATCTTTGGCATTTATACAATACAGTCGAATCCAGTGATATTATCATTTCAAAAACCTCTAGACGTGTCAGGGTAGGAGACGAAGACAGTCGAAAATCAGAAAGCGTCAGAAAAACAATGGTCTTACAACTGAGGGTAGAAGATGTTTCATTTCATAACTTCTCAAACAGAGTACGGATAAAGGGAGTGATTCTAGAGGGACCTAGAGATCTCGTTAACATAGGCTCGTATCATACAATCAATGTGGAAACGGGGGATACTCTGACAATAATCAAAGAACACTGGCCAAAATTCATGCTTGATAGACTCAAAGAAGCAGAGAAGTCGCAACTTCGTCCACGTTGTCTTATAGTGACAATCGAAGATGGGACTGCTGAGTTTTTCTTGGCCGCAGATTCAGGTATTCAGGAAGTGGTTCGTGTCCGGATGAACATATCGAAAAAAAGAGGGGACCAAAAGTCGTATGATGCTACTATGAAGGATTTCTTTGCAGATACACTTCTAGCTTTGCGTTCTCAAATAGAACAGCATGAATTTGGATTAATCATAATTGCTGGCCCAGGATTTGTCAAAGACCACTTCAGAGAATATCTTACCTCAGCTAAAATCAAGGATTTACCACCAGTTGTTGTTGAGAGCACAAATTCAATCGGAGTTCCTGGAGCGAAAGAGATACTCTTTCGAGGTGTAATCGCAAATGCTGTGACAGAACTCAAAGTGGAAACTGAAACACGTCTTGTTGAATCTCTGATTGAGCATATCGCAAAGGATGATGGACTTGGAGCATATGGAAATGATGAGGTGGCGAGTGCTGTGCAATATGGTGCTGTAGAGGACTTACTCATCACAGATATAAAACTCAGAGAAGGTGCTGATAATGAGCGCCGTTGGATGGATTCGCTGATACGAAACACTGAGAAGACTAGAGGCGCATTCCATATTGTATCAACGGAACACCCGGCTGGAGACCAACTTCAACGTTTGGGGGGTATTGGAGCCATTCTTCGTTTCAAAATCACACATTGATTAGAGTGGATTGAATATTGTCTGGAGTCTGTCCCATGTAGGGTATTCGAATGCAACCCCAATCTCAAGAAATTTAATGTCTGCCAGATCCTCCTTTAGCTGTTCAGCAATCTCTTCAACAATCCAAGGCGCCACTTCAATTCTCAATCGGGTTTCGTCAATATTCATGAGGTTGGTTGGTACATCAAACTGGTTCTCAAGGACAGTGTGAATCATAGTCAGTTGTTCACCTGTTAGTCGATGACCGTGAACTGCTCTAATAACGCCAAGAATTAGGAGCGGGTCCTGTTCATCACGCTCCTCAAACCCCCTGATTGTCCGTTCAAGCCTGCGTTCAAGCCTTCTTCTCATCTGGACAGCATCCTTGAATCGGGCTGAACAAAAGTGCACGGAGAGGTTCTGAAGTCCATCTTGAGACCATTCTAGAACATCCCTTGCCATGGCCGCACTACCTTCAATGCTAGCGCTCTCAAGACTTGTAAGACGCATACCCATCGATACAAGTTTGTCAAAGTTGGTTTCACTGGCTTCTAATTCGTTGATATTTAGGAAGGAAACCCCCATCTCATCAGCTCTTTTTGCAAGCTTCTTCAGGACGTCTGGTTTTCCGGGGATAGCAGGGACCTCAAGTCCAACACTCATACCCATATCCACTGCTCGTTGGATACCGGACCAGTCACCACTCTGGGGATGAAACCGAATCTCATCAAGTCCAGCCTTCTGTA
>JBHLPA010000237.1:0-4601 GCA_048939935.1 Promethearchaeota archaeon
TAGATCAGCCAGTTGCATTCTGTTTTCTGAGTGATTAAGGAGCGTCCCGGAACAACCAGCCTCAACAAGTGCCTCACCAAGAACATGTCCGGTAAATCTGCCGGGTTCACCCGGATCCATATGCTGTGAAAACACTGGAATCTCAACGGCTTGTACAACCCTGAAAAGATCAGGAATCTGGGGAGCAACAACAATAGGAACATCAAATTCTCGAGATACAGATTCACATGACTTGGAAAGTTCTACAGCTTTCTTCCCTGTGGCTTGGGGATATGTCTTGAAGTTTATGATGATTACTGGAGTCTTGATATCGGACAATATACAATCACCTGATTGGTTCAGATGACCCGACAACTGGACTTTAAACTATTGGTAGAAATACTACCACTCAATTCAACTACCGCGCAGCACCAATTAACAACTTCAGGACCGGGACTCTAGCATATCCTCGTCGATTCAAATCTGTGATAGGCTTTCGTGCTTCTATCTTTATGAACTTCCCCGCTTCGGAACTCTTGTAGTACTTCAAATAAATCTCGGAGAACCTCGAAAAGGTTGATGCATCGAGTAATTCGGTGACAGCATCATTTGATATCCTGATATGAGCATCTTCATCAGAAGCTTTTCCAATTTTGGTTTCAATCTCACCAAGAGGTGCTTTGGATATCCAGAAACGTTCACCCATTGCCATAAACTCGAGTGTGAATTGATGTGTGCCCTCTAAACCATCAGCCATCTTTGGATCATTCAACATGTATACCAAGCGATCCTGAATGGAATCGTGATAGGGAATCGTATCTCCTCTACCCTCTGGAATTTGTTCTGAGGCGGGTGCTTGTTCTACCGATTCTTCGGTTTCCATTGTTGGTTCTTCTGTAGTCCCCTCTGATTCAGTTGCAGCTTCTTCAGTCCCAGCTTCATCTTTTTCCTTTGGTTCTTCTTCATCCTTTTTCAGTAGTTTTCGGAAAAATTTCGACATTTTTGAGTTCGCTCCTTATAGAGATAGCAATACAGTCCCCGTCTTGCTCTCGCATCCGTGGGAGCAATTATAGAAAAAGATAGTTCGGTTGTATCTAAGCGGAGGGTGGCTTTTGTGGTAGTTTGGGAACCTGTGAAAGTTTCTGTAATTGAGCAACAAGAGGCAAATTGCTAGATGGTTTTCGATCGCCCCAGAGCTCATCTACTAGTAAATCTCGAATTGCTATTCTAATTACTTCCGAGCGATTGGGATACTTGTTCTGATCAATCAGCTCATCTACACCTTCAACGTAGGACTCTGGGAGACATATAGTTACGACTCTCATTGTTGACCAAGACATTCCAGTACAAAATACATAATGAAACGGTGTCTGATTGTGGTGCGTATCGGGGTATTACTAGGTAGGTCATGGATTTAGGACCAATTTACCAAACTGTTCCCCTTTTTCAAGAATCTCGTGAGCGTCTTTGGCTTTTGATAATGGAAATATCCGGTCAACAACAGGTTTCAGTTTTCCACTCCAAACTAATTTGAGAACATCGCGTAGTTCACCACGGCTTCCCATTGTAGATCCAAGAATCTCGAGTTGCTTCCAAAATACTAGATTGGCGTTTATTGACACATGTGGCCCACTTGTTGCACCGCATGTAACCAGTTTTCCACCTTTAGTGAGACTGCGGAGACTCTTCTCCCAGGTTGCTTCTCCTACCGAGTCTACAACAATATCTACTCCTCGCCTATCTGTGATGGCAAATACTTCTTTGTGAAAGTCAGGTTTGTTACGATGATTGATACCAATCGATGCTCCTAATTCAATGGCTTTCTCCAGTTTGTCATCTGAAGAGCTAGTTACAATCACTCGAGCTCCAGCCAGTTTGGCAATCTGTAGTGCAGCTACCGCAACTCCACCACCAATACCGATTATCAGAACATCATCCCCAGGTTTCACTTGCGCCTTGGACATCAACATTCGCCAGGCCGTCATGAAGGTGAGTGGTGCTGCTGCAGACTCATTAAAGTCTAGTTTACTATACGACGGAATCGGGACCACATGCTTTGCATCCACTGAGATTAGGTCAGCATACCCTCCGCGGTAATGTTCTCCGAGTATCCCATATTTGGCACATAGTGATACCTCACCACGAATACAGTATTCACAAACTCCACAAGAGCGTCCCGGATCAACTATCACTTTCTGACCAATAGCAAGGTCTGCAGTGACATTCTTGCCAATCTCCTTCACAGTTCCCGAGATGTCACTACCAAGAATATGGGGCATCTCAAGTTTGAGTCCGGGAATTCCAGCTCTCGTGAATAGGTCAAGATGATTAAGAGCAACTGCCTTTATATCTACAAGCACTTGGTCCGGACCAACTTCTGGATTTGGAAAATCCTCGTATTGTAAAACATCTGGTGAACCGTGTTCATGGAATACTGTAGCTTTCATGGGACATCAACTATCACTCTAATAGCAAATGCGTAATTCGACATAAAGCCTCGGATAGGTGACCCTTTGAACAGATTTAAGACTACTACGCTGTTAACAACCCTTGAATCTCGGTGAGTTCAATGGCAAAAGGAAAACCCGGTAAAGTCCGCGCAAGCCACATTCTCGTAGACAAGCACAGTCAAGCACTCGCACTAATCAGTAAGATCAAAGAGGGCGAGGATTTCAAAGCGGTAGCGAAACGATACAGTAATTGCCCATCAAAGAAGAAAGGTGGAGACCTCGGTTGGTTCACCAAAGGCCAGATGGTTCCTGAATTTGAAAAAGCTGCATTTAGTTTGAATGTTGGTGCTATGACTAATGAGCCAGTGAAAACAAAATATGGATACCACATCATCCGAAGGACTGGTTAAGAAGAGAGAGGGACAAAAGTCCCACTCTAAATTATTCTGCCGAGTTAGAAGTGTCTTTAGCCTTACCTTTTGGCACAATCTCTTCTTCTACAAAGCGATTCTCACAACGAGTCAAGACCTTGGGCAGAGTAGTATATTCCATCTCATGCTCACCTAGGCGATGTGGTTGGAAGGGTCCAGTACGTCTAAGGTAGTCAGCAATCTCCATGCCCCTCTGACGTGAGATGTCGAACGCAACATCATCGAAGAGGTCCACGGGTCCGACTAACATACCGTTTGATACTTGGAATCCTAGGGCAACAACACGTGGTGGACCATCAAATCGTGTACAACGGGAGTCCTTCAGACCAACTGGGAGAAGTGGGCCAGCATGTGACCCTCGCATCCAACCGGCAACAAGGTGTGGTAAAGTGAAAGCTTCCAGCACTTCGCCCATAGCTGGTAGACCAGAGTGAGCCCTCACAATTGCCACTGGGTCATCCTTTCCAACGTACTTCCCTGCAATTGCATGGAGCTTGTCTGTGCTGACAGATGCGGTAATCATTCCATCTGCTCTATAGACTTTCTTAATTGTGTAACGACCAGTACTACCAAGAAGTGCAAGTACATCGTATGATTCTTCAGGAGTCTTCATTTCAATGAAACAAGGAACATCTTTCATGATATCTTGGATAACGAATCGAAATCCATCATGAAAGTTGGGATCAATGACAAGGCCTGCAGTGTTAAACGGGTCTGCATAGATTCTGAAGAGAGGAAGATTGAATGCTTCTGGTTCTGTTTTATCGGCCATGAATATGGCAATCGGGTCGGACCTACGCTCTTCAATAACCATCTCAGCGGATCCCGGCCCCATGCCTTTTACATTTCCACTGAAAGTGTCAGCAAGTATGTCCTGTCCTGCGGCGTAAATCTTCTTCTCACGAGCGAGCTCGGTACCTTTCATAAAAGTGTCCCAAGCCAATTCATGAACATCTTCGGCACCTTCACCTTTGTTGTGAGTCATAATCAGTTCAAGGTCGTCGCCTGCATTGGCAACATAATAATCATTGATTATTTTCTTGTTGACTGCTTCCTTCAACTCTTTCCTCGCTAGCTCGAAGAGGAAATCTGGTACAACGACGTGGCCTGCTAGTGATCCGATGTCAGCCTTGATTACGCTGATAGTGGTTTCAACCATACAAATCTCGCTCCATATCTTGATAATTTTCGCTTCAGAAAGTGAAGCCTCTGATTCTTTCCGCTATTCTTTACACATATAATAGTTCTCATCTGGTGGAAGTTACACGAATAGGTCCGATTGTGAAACTCAACCCTTCAGTATGATGTCTTTTAGGGTCTTAGCCATCTTCAGAGCATCATCCCAATCCCTCTGCCATATGTTTCGACCAAAGATCAATCCAGTAGCACCTTGTTCGATACAGACCCTAGCTCGCTCAATGACCTCTTCATCGGATTCCTTGCCCCCACCAGAGAATAACACCAAGGTCTTGCCTGCAGACTTCACCACCTTCGCGACCATCTTTTCGGTGCTCCAGTCGAGAGTGCTGTATGGAGGAGGCTGCATTGACCTACTCTTAGCACTAGTAGCAGGAACATTGAGTTTGACAACATCAGCACCAAGCTCGTCCGCGACTCTTGCTGCATAATCTATGGCATATAGTGAATTACGGCCCCCCTTTGCATCAACAGCATCACCACGAGGGTATGCCCAGACGATGAGTGGCATTCCATATCGCTCAGTATCCTCCTTCACCTTTCT
>JBHLPA010000238.1:0-4594 GCA_048939935.1 Promethearchaeota archaeon
TTGAATTAGAAATCAAGAATGGAGATATCCTACGTGAATCTGACCTTTCTGCAAAGATGGCTGAGCGAAGGAATACAGGGAGAAATAAACCCACTAAACCCGATTCATTCGATGATGACGAAGTAAGAGACTGGATAGAAGAAAGGTTTTCACAAGATTATGATCCGGATTGAGCTAACATGCAGAAACCAGACTTCTCCAATAGCATCGTCAATCTCATGAGTTCCATCGCAGCCGCCTCTGGTGTACAAAGTCCATACTCCCCACTTGATTTTCTTGATTTTCTGAATGAATCAAAGAATATCATTCTAATGATTGTAGATGGTCTTGGATATAACTACCTCCAGAAATATGGTGTGGGCACAGCACTTCATAAGAATGTCAGAGGGTCTATCACATCTGTATTTCCCCCATCGACGGGTCCAGCAATCACATCATTCCTGACCGGTCTAGCTCCGCAACAGCATAGTGTTACTGGCTGGTATGTTCACTTGGCTGAATTAGGTCTTGTGTCACGAATTCTTCCCTATACCAATGCAGTTGATGGGAATGTCATCAATATTCCCATATCCAGAGTGATTGATGTCGATGGGTTGCTTAAAGGTGTCAATCGGGAGTACATTATGATTTATGATCATCAGATTGTCAACTCAGAATACACAAAACATCTGGGTGGACGTGCGCGTCGAATAGGTTACTCTGATATTGACTCGTTCTTTGATATCCTTGGTCAGACCATTTCACAGACGAAGAAACAGAGATACATTTACTGCTACTGGCCTACATTGGACAGTATAAGCCATGTACTTGGATGTGAAAGTCAAGAGGCAAAGAAACACCTCATTGAGTTTGACGAGAAATTGCAGATGTTCTTAGAACGCATTACAGGCTCTGATACAACATTGCTCATCACCGCAGATCATGGATTCAATGATGTGTCTTTAGATGACATTGTCTATACTCGGGACCATCCGCAACTCATGCAATGTCTATCGCTCCCTGTGTGTGGCGATACAAGGACTGGCTATTGCTATGTCAGACCTTCAAGAGTGGCAATGTTTGAAAAATACATTGACGTTGACTTGGATGGAGTATGTGAATTCAGAAAGAGTAACGACTTGATTGCTGAGGGCTGGTTTGGTTTCAATGATCCACACCCACGTCTATGTGACCGTGTAGGTGATTACACTCTATTCTTCAATGAAGGCTATGCTTTAATCAACTGCTTCCCGGGATTGGAGCCCCCTGAACTCCGGGGTCATCATGGAGGAGTGAGCTCCGACGAGATGGATGTCCCACTAATTATCATTGATTCGTGACTTTCCTAATCACAACCAAGGCTATACACATATAGTTCGCTGAGGTATTATTTAGACTAACAGGTGCTACGTTCATGGTTAACATTGAAGATATCGAGGAATCTCGTCAACGCATTAAAGCACATATCAAAACAACTCCGTTACACCATTCTCAATTCCTTAGTCAGTTGATAGGTGGTTCTGTGTTCCTTAAACTAGAGAGTGAACAAATCACGGGGTCTTTCAAGGTCAGAGGTGCCTTAAACAGACTCATGACTCTATCAAAGGAAGATGCCGCAAGAGGTGTGATTACAGCTTCAACTGGGAACCATGGTCTGGGTACTGCTTATGCTGCAAAGAAACTCGGTATAAAAGCGCAAGTTGTGTTCCCCAAAGAAGCATCTATTGCAAAGCTGGAGAAGCTGAAGAACGCTGGTGTCGAAATCATCCAGGATGTTGGATATACAGAGATTGAATCCTATGCCCGTAGACTGGCTAAAGACCGAAACCTGACCTATGTGAGCCCTTACAATGATCCCGTAATAGTTGCTGGTGCTGGTACATCAGGACTCGAGATTGCTGAACAACTTGGTAACATAGATGCTGTGTTTGTACCTATAGGAGGCGGAGGTCTCATCTCAGGGATTGCCATCGCAATCAAAGCTTTGAGTCCTCATACTGAAGTTGTCGGAGTTCAGTCTGAAGCTTCCCCCGAAGTTTACGAATCGTGGAAAGCAGGTCATTGGGTCGACGCAGATGAAACTGACTCACTCGCTCAGGGACTCATGGGTGGTGTGGAACAGGATTCAATCACTCTTGAAATCATTCAGGAGAATGTCAATCGAATAATACTCGTAAAAGAGGATTCTATTCTATCAGCTATGAGAATATTGTATGAACAAGAGTCGCTAGTTATCGAGGGTGCAGGTGCAGCATCAACTGCCGCTATTCTTGAGCGGAAAAACGAATTAACTGGGAAACGGGTGATTGCCGTAGTGAGTGGGAGTAACATCAGCGAAGATGATTTACTCAATCTCTTGAAATAGGCGAATCTATCAAAAACATGGCAAATCATTATTAATGCCATCGAACTGTGGATTTGATATGAGGAGACGAACAAAGGGCCTCATTGTATTCGCTATAATCCTGATTATTACAATCCCTACAGCATTCTTTGTTCTAAATCTACTATTTCCTCCAGCACCAGAACCGTTCAGCTTGGATGATGCTCCTGCAGAGATCGTCTTGATCAAGGATGACCTCAAGACCAAACTGACCGATGATGCCTTCTCTTGGAGTGATATGGAGGACTTCATCACTTTTTCGCAATATATCGCAGACAACTCACCTCTCGTCGCTGAATTGATAGAAGACTGGGATAAGACTATAGTATTCAATGTTCTAGGATACGGATACTTTTGGTTTATCACAGCTGATAATGCACTGACCATGGAACTTGGTCCAACTCCTCCCTCTGAACCTGATATTCAGATTGATTTGAATCTTGAAACGATGATTCAGATTCTTACTCAGTCGGAAACTGCAATCTCCTCATATCAGAAAGGCAATCTTGATTTTTCGGGTCCACTTGGTGATGCATTGAAGGTTGACCGACTGACTCAGATTATTGCTTCTACATTAATGGATACAAGTATGGTAACCGTTGATACTCCTCTGAGGTTCATAATAACTCAAGACCAGCCAGGATTATATGACCCAGGTCTCACTCTCATGCCCTGTATTGAAATAATCGTAGATAATGGCTCATCCACTTTTGGATTTGGTCGGCTTGTAGTATACGACCATGCAGGGAGAGTTGTCGCAGAACTAGATGATACAGTCCACTGGGTTCATAAATTCATAAACTCAACAACAGTACTAATGGGTGGAGCCGAGGGCAACGCTCAGCTATGGAACTATAAGACTGGTGTAGTCCAAACACTACCAATACCTGGCGGTCATCATGAATTGGATTACAATCCAGTAACTGACACTTTTCTAGTTCTTGAGGATGCATACTCTGCAGAAATCTGGGATGGTCGCCCGGTTCTTTATGATGTCATCTCAGAATACTCTCGTGAAGGCGACCTACTCTGGCAGTGGGACGCTCGAGATGAATACCCGTTCAATTCAACGATGCACACAAGCTTGGATCTGAATGAAACATTCAGGGCTGGAGCTGATTGGATGCATTCAAACAGCTTCACCTGGGATAAAGAAAACGACATAATCTATCTAAATGTCAGAAACCTAGATACAATTCTGAAGATCGACAAAAGCACCAAAGATATTGTCTGGTCTGCAGGACGATGGGGCGACTTTGCAGTTCTAAATATCACTGGTCAGGAAGTGGATTCGATCTTTCATCACCCTCACAGTCTGGAATGGATTGGTCCCAATCGCTTCATAATCTATGATAACGATCTGTATAATCCAAATCATCCTACCACCATGACTTTTGGGAGCAACATCGGATATTCTCGAATGGTTGAATTTGTAGTAGACGAGGATACGCAAACCATGAGAGAAGTTTGGTTTTATGACCCACAGAATGTATCATACTACTTCCAAGATTCCGGCGGCGATGCTGATCGGTTGCCCAATGGAAACACTATTGGTATCTTTGCCACGAAAGCACTCACTAATAGTGTACCCGACCCTGTCATAATAACTGAAGTCACACGAGACGGTGAAGTTGCCTGGGAACTCCAGGTCCCTTGTGAATATGGAACTTACTATTGGACTCACAGAATCGAGCGGTTCTATCAAGCCCCTCTAATTAGCTTTGACAATGAAACAACAGATGTGACAGATGGAACACTCTACCTCAATCTAACGACTTGGAACAGCTATAAAGTAGATGGTATCAGGTCTGGAACATTGAAGGTCTTGGTCAATGGAAATGAACGCTACTCAGAATCTTTCGATTTTCTCACGCATTGGCAAGCAACTCATCTCGAGGTATCACTAAATGATTTGCCAACCAATGTGAACTACATCCTCGTAAGCATTACAAATGATGATGGACTCGAAGGGACTCTCCTGATTTACGGTGAGCTCCCAAATCCACATGGACAAATTGGAATTATCGTACCTCTTGTATTCGGTATTGCAATCGCGATACCAGTATTGATTGTGGTATTTATCAAGACTGGAAGATTGAATGTTAGAAAGACATGAATCAATTCTCTCTATCTGTTGGAACCTTCATCAACGAGTCTCATAGTTGCTGCTATTCTAGTCAGGAATTGCTTTTCATTGGGTATCATGCCTACGAAGGAGAGTCGATTGTTGAT
>JBHLPA010000239.1:0-4588 GCA_048939935.1 Promethearchaeota archaeon
ACCTCATCATCGCCTAGTATATTGTTGTCATCATCAACTATCATCATGTCACAGTGAAACACAGGAAAACCGACTGATGTTGGTCGTGCTTTGACAGAATCATTTGGCAAGTAGAAATTGTTGGGACCCACCTCAGTCAATCCGTATCCCATTTTTAGGATCTTGTCCCGCTTCCAGTAGTTTTCCATAATTGCAACAGGACATGGGGCACCTCCACTGATGAACACTCTGACATGGTCGAAACTGGTCTTTTGGAAATTGGGAGACTGGGTTAACATGTTAAACATGGTTGGCACAGCAATCACAATGGTCGTCTTCTCTTTTTCAATCACTCGTAGTGTTTCGTCAGGATTAAAGTCGCCCATGATTATGCTTCGAGCTCCAAGATGATAAAATGGGATAAGAAGTACATTGATACCGCCTGTATGAAACAATGGAAAGAGTAGAGGTTGGATGTCGTCGGGTCTCAATCCCCATGATACTATCGTATTTACTGAGTTCCAGAAGACTAATCCATGTGACAAGACTGCACCCTTTGGACGACCTGTTGTTCCGCCTGTAAAGACGATAAGATATGGGTCATCCAATGTGATTGAAGGACGTTCCACCTCAGTGGATGCTTTTCCAGTCATGAGAGAGTTGATGTCGGAATCAGAATCTATCTTCTTATTGCCCATAGCAATTATCTGCTGCTTTCCTAGATGAGGACGTACTTCTTTAAACTGTGAGCTCAAATCCGGGTCATAAAAAACAATTGAGGGCTTTGTCTTCTTCAAAAGATATTCAGTTTCAGGTGCTGCAAGTCTGATATTGAATGGAGTTAGAATCGCCCCTATCTTTCCACAAGCAAAGAGTATGTCTAGAAAATCGAACCTGTTCTTAGAGTAAACACCCACTCGGTCTCCCTTTCGTATCCCTGAATCAAGCAATATTCTTGCGACTTGATTTGCTCGTTTATTCATATCTTCGAATGTGTATCTCTTGTTCTGGATGTTATCAACCAGTCCTTCCCGTTTCGGAGTCAATAGTGCTCTTCTACCGGTCCAGTCGCCAATCCATGACCAATCTCTCAGGTCCATTATGACATCTCCTATGAACACAGAATGAGAACATTCCTGAGTATTAGTCTTCCTGAATGTATGTTACAAATGTTATCCAAAAGATATATTATTCGCGCAAAGTGAGGGCAATGAGATAATCCGATTTTAAGCAAAATAATGAGGGAGTTAGAATTGTCCTCAACGAATGAGATTATCCTTAGCACAAGTATGCTGACCAAAAGATTTGGTGGTCTAGTTGCTGTTAATGATATTAACCTTGACATCGAAAGAGGGTCGATTAAAGCTATCATTGGACCCAATGGATCAGGAAAGACGACTTTTTTCAACCTGATTACAGGAGTATTTCCTCCCTCTAGGGGAAGCATCTACTTTGAGGGGCGGGATATAACCAAGGCTTCGATGCATGAACGTACTCGACTAGGTATTTCAAGATCATATCAGATTACGAATATTTTCCCATATCAGACCACTTTCGAGAATATCCGCTTAGCAGTCCAAGGTTGTAGTGGAGCAAAAGTGAATTTCCTTGGGATGTTAAAGACTGCAGGATCTTATGATGAGTTCCATGAGAAGGTTCTTGATATTGTTGAAATCGTCGGATTAGACCCTACAAGGCTCTACATTCCAGCAGTTCTTATACCACACGCTGAGAAAAGAAAGCTTGAAATCGCGATGGCACTGGCAACAGAGCCCCGACTACTTTTGCTCGATGAACCAGCAGCGGGAATGGCTATTGAAGAGATTCCCGAAGTGATTGATTCTATTCTACGAGTCAAAGAATCGTATGGTGATGAGCTGACACTGCTGGTCGTTGAACATAAGATGGACATCGTTATGAACCTCAGTGAGGAAATTATTGTTCTATCAGAAGGAAGAATGATTGCTAGAGGTCCTCCGAGTGAAATCCGAGAGAATGAACAGGTATTGACGGCATATCTAGGTGGTACAGATGAAGAACTTACTTGAGATACAAGATGCACATGTGTATATTGGTTCCTTCTACATCTTGCAAGGAATCTCATTGGTAGTCCCAAAAGGAGAGGTTACACTTCTACTTGGAAGGAATGGAGCCGGGAAAACCACGACGATGAAGTCAATACTCGGTATCTATCCGCCTACACAGGGGAAAATTGTCTTCAAAGGCGAAAACATATCGAATCTTCCAACTCATAAAATAGTTAGCAAGGGTATTGGATATGTCCCAGATACAAGAAGGATATTTGGTACTCTGACTGTTGAACAGAATCTAATAGTGTCAATGAGAAAAGGAAGTAAACGGAGCGACATGGAATATCGCCTAGACTTAATCTTTGACCTATTTCCTGATATGCGAGGATTTATGAAACAGAAAGCGGGAACGCTCTCAGGCGGACAGCAGCAAATGCTTGCTGTAGCTCGGGCATTGATGAATGAAAATGACTTGCTGTTAATAGATGAACCAACTGAGGGCCTGAGTCCCCTTCTAGCCAAGAACCTCATCAAATCTCTTGATAGATTGAAGGAGTATGCTACCATTTTAATGGTTGAACAAAATTTCCGGGCGGTATCCAAGTTGGGCGATAATTACTACATTTTCGAAAGTGGAAAAATCGTTCATGAAGGTAACAACATGGCTGAGTTAGTAGAAGACAAGGAACTTGTTGCACAATATTTGGGGGTAAACATCTAATGACAATGCAGACAGACGGATATGAGGAAAGCTCACAAAATCCCGCAATACGAAGAATTGCAATGGTCATTCTACTCCTAATAATAGGTGGGTTATTGGTTGTTTGGGCTATACAAGTCTACACTTGGAGTGGATTCGTTGTAAGGGCTAGCAAATCCCTTGTGAATGGTCTTGCGCTTAGTATGCTACTCTTCTTGATGGTTTCTGGGTTCTTCTTGATCTTTGGGCTTTGCGACGTGATCAACTTTGCGCACGGTGCATTTTTCATGTTGGGAGGGTTCTTGGGCTATGTTATCTATCTTGAAACTGAGGCTGTTTTCCTAGACCCGAATCTACCATTTTCTCTTCTCTTCGGTGGCAACAATTTTGCACTCTCAGCCATAGCTTTTATTGTGAGTGCGTTTGGAGCCACAGCAGTCATGGCTCTTATTGGTGGAGGTATAGAGGTTTTTACAATTCGACGACTCTATGGTAATCCTATCGCTCAGATATTACTAACAGTTGGATTTATGTTCATTATCACTCAACTTGCTGAGATAATCTGGGGACCTCCACAATTTTCATACTTTGTCATTCCACACTCGCAACTAAACTACTTCTTCATAAGTGGAACAATTGACCTCGGAGGAGGTTTGTTATTTCAGACTTACCGCATCTTCCTGATTTTCTTGGGTTTTGCAGTTGCTGGAGTAATGTTCTTTGCATTTAGAAAGACACGTATCGGACTACAGATACAAGCAGGCATTGAAGATTCAGAGATGGTTGAAGCATTAGGCACCAATATCAGGAGATTGTTCACTATTGTCTTTATGTTGGGTGCTGGTCTTGCAGGATTCTCTGGTGCAGTCTTAGTTCCTTGGATTGGAGCTAATTCAGGTCATGGTTTGACATACCTCATCTATGCATTTGTCATAGTTGTGGTTGGAGGAGCTCATTATGGCCGATTTGAGGGTACTTTCTTTGGTGCATTGATAGTAGGTCTATCGATTCAATTTACATCTTATTTCATTCCAATTCTTGAGAACATTATCGTGTTCATAATTATGGCGATTATTTTGATTATCAAGCCAGGAGGTTTGACCGGTCATGGGTAATGTAGAGAGTGGTTTAGGAGAATCACTAATCAGTAGAATGATCTCAACATTGAGGAGTACACCTTCGATACTATCAAGAAACAGGACTTTGATTGCAGTTCTCGCGTTTCTATATTTACTCCCGCTTGCCACATCCGCAAGCACATCTCCAATCCGAAGCCTGATTTACCTCATGACTCGAATGATGATTCTGGGTCTTCTGGCAATGTCTTTTGATCTGCAATTGGGACGAACAGGCCTTCTAAATTTCGGGCATGTTGCACTCTTTGGGGTAAGTGCTTATTTCATGGCATATACCTTGGACGCATCGTATCTAGCCCCTCCCTATAATGCCGTAGCCTTAATTCCGTATCCGATTACAATAATTTTCGCGATGATGATTGGTGCTGGCTTAGGATTAATAATGGGTCTGACAACAAACCGAATGAAGGGTACAGCGTTTGCATTCATTGCCTTAGCAATAGCGATGTTTATCTACAACTTCTTCGCTCAAACTCCTCAAATTTCTGGCGGAGAAACAGGACTGACTGTACCAACCCCAGGTCTCATTAGAACCGGTCCGTTCTATCTATTCTTTGTCACCATTGCATTTGTATTACTGATAGCTTTTATTGGAATGGTCATTCTCTACTTGAAAAAGCGAACAGAAACTCTCAGCATTATCTTAGTAACTCCAGTCATGGTTGCCTACTTGATTTTTCTTGTTGTAGTGGGTACAAACATCTTAGGAGCTGTTTTAGTATTCTTTGCTTTTGCGCTAATGA
>JBHLPA010000240.1:0-4532 GCA_048939935.1 Promethearchaeota archaeon
ACCAGATGTTTCTTTAGGCGAAGTTGGAAAATCGATTGAGAGAACTATAAAGCAACAAGGTTTGAAGCCCATCCATCAACTCTCAGGACACCAACTAAAACCTTGGAATCTCCATGCTGGAAAGAACGTTCCTAACGTTGGCATGAGGATATCTGCAAAGATGCGTCTAGGAGAATACTTTGCAATAGAACCCTTCGCCACTGATGGTAATGGTACAATCAAAAGTGGGTCTAGGGCTTACATCTTCTCCAATAATATGCGTAGCAACAAGAAACTGGATAAGACTACACAACGAGTGAGAAACATGGCACGCCAGAAGTTCGGAACTTTGCCCTGGGCTGGTAGGTGGCTTCACTCAAAAAGCGGGAATATCGATATCCCTGCTGCACTCAGGACACTCCAACAAGTAGGGGTCATTCATGGTTATGCCGTGTTATATGAAGGAAAGAATGGCATGGTTTCACAGTTCGAACATAGTATCTTTATTGGACCTGAAGGAGCAATAGTATCTACACGACGTGATGATGAGCTGGTTTAGCATGCATGGAACTTCTTAAGAGTGCTAGTCTCCCACGACTCATTCAAGGTGGTTCAATGGAATCAGGTCCACATCCATCATCTATTGCAGCAGGTAAGATTGCTGCTCGTGTTTTGAGTGAGATTAGCACCGAGATTGAACCGGGAAAGAGAATCATCAAGATATGTGCACTTGCCGAGAATAAAATCAAGGAGTATGGTGGCAATCCTGCATTTCCATTGAACGTTTCAATAAATCACATTGCTGCTCATAGCACCTCCCCAAGAGGTGATCGGAGTGAAATCCCTGACTTCGGTCTTGTGAAGTTGGATATTGGTGTTCATATTGATGGATATATCGCAGATACTGCGTGTACAGTAGACATAGATGGAACACTGGAGGGATTTGTTGCAGCGACAGATGATGCGTTGGCTGAGGCGATTAGTCTGATGCAACCAGGTGTTGAACTTGGGGATATAGGACAGAAAATCGAGAAAGTAATCAAGCAATACGGTCTCAAGCCTGTCAAGAACCTGTCTGGTCATAATCTCAAGAAGTATCGACTCCATGCAGGAAAGATTGTACCAAATGTCAAGAAACGAGGAATGGGTACTGCTGAAGTGGGAGAGTATTATGCCATCGAACCTTTTGCAACCAGCGGCACGGGTACTGTAATTGATAGTGAGTATGTCTATATCTTTGCAAACACAGGAGTTGATGATCCCTTAGAAGGCACCACTGAAAAGCTGAGAAAATATCTCCGTGACAAGTATGGTCCATTCCCTTTTGCATCTCGTTGGATAGGCACCAAAAGTAAGGGTGTTGACATAGTTGAAGAAATCAAGACACTGCTAAAAGCCAGAGCAATACGTGGTTATCCCATGCAGATTGAGAAAAAGGGACGTCCGGTGAGCCAGACTGAACACACAGTCTACATCTCAGAGAACGGCCCAATAGTCTTGACCCAGCAGGACTAAATCTTGTCCTTTTCATCTGGTTCTTCTCTTACAATGTATACGCCTTCAATTGTCATTGAACTTTGACACTTTGGACAGGTGGTTTCTACAGCCTTTAAGACATAGTCACCTTTCTGAAAGTCCCGAATCTCTTTGAAGTCACAGCTACTGCATCTAATTTCAGTGACCGTCGGTGGTGGAGGTTTTTCCTCTTTTTGCTGTCTTCCGGATGTCAATAGTGCAAATCCTGTTGCCATCACAAACATACCAATGAATGACCAGAGGAGTGAAAGTGAGTCGGTTGTACCCATACCCCACCATAGTACAATGAATCCTGCACCTGCGAACACAAGTCCTAGAATTTTACTGACAATTCCCATTTCATCCACCTCATAGACCAATTCCTATCGTGTTTCCGATCCCCGCAACAATCACACTGTCTCCGGGTTTTGTACGCTTGAGGATTGATTCCTTTATTCGTTCAATGACTTCTGGAACAGCATCGAGAACGCGTCTGTCCATGATGCCTACAGCTGCAGCTTCATCTTCCTTGATGACAATTGCTTCTATACCAATTTCACGTTCAGTTGCAATCTGTTCCATGGCATGCTTCTCAGGACCTGGATCACCAATGGCCGCACCAGTTCCTTCGGAAACCCTTCCAAGCTCTTCTCCTTCGAGTTTCAATGCAGCATCGATTGTGATGATACGTGTTATTTTGTCTCCATATTTGTCTACTAGTTTCTTCACTCCAAATCCGGGTTTTCCAACTGTTCCACCGGGACCAGTCGCTCTTAGAGCATAGACAGTTCTTCCTTCTGCTTCAACTTCGTAATATCCAACCTCGCGGGATATCTCATGGGTGTAGTTCTCAGCATTACCACCATATTCTCTTGCAAACTTGGTGACAACTAACGGACCGATACCATCCCCGATTGGTTTGCCATCTGCAAACGCGCCAAGAGCATCAAAATATGCTTTTGCGAGTCTAAGAAGTTCTGGCATCTGCATCTGAATCTGCATAATCATGATTTGACTACCAGTCTTTTTACCCAGCAGATAGAAATGTCTGACCACTCTGAAGACGAGTCCAAGGACCTGAGTGACCTCTAGTGTGTTCTCCAGATTCTGGACTGTACTACTCTCCGACCCAGGAGCTAATTCAGATACAAATTCTTGAAAGCGGTCTCTTCGCTCATCCAATAGATGGTCGAGGCGCAGCAGAATACCTGCGGGATCCAAATCAACCGGCATGATTGTAAAGTAATCCATCCATCGGTCCAAGTCCTTGGCAACCTCTTCCTCAGATTTACCAAATTCCTTGAATGTATCTATGGCTGTCTGTCTTGACTCTATGAACATCCGTTTCAGTTCATGAAGACCTGCTTCAATCTGCTTCAGGAACTGCCACATCTGGAATTTTGCTCCATAGAGGCTGAAAATTATAATGAATGCTAAGAATCCGATGTTAAACAAAACACCTAATTCGTTTGTTTGACCGAGCTGCATCTATATCAATCACGACCTCGTTCGTTTGTCTTTTAATGACTTCTATCTCTACATTTTTGCCTCATCGAGGAATTGAGAAGAATGAGAATGTGGCAGCTTTGGGACCTGTCACGCGCTCGCGCAGCGCACATCTTCCCAAACGACAGTCGGGCTTAACTTCTGAGTTCGGCCGAGTTCAGGTGTTTCCCCGACGTCTATGGCCGCCATCAAGAGGTCCGTCTTTCATGTTTGGTTTTAAGCATTACTCTCTGACAGTTCTCTCCTCTTCGAACGAGCCTGAGAGAGAAATGCGCTTACATCATTATCCCACGTGCCATCATCTTTGAGAAGTCTTTGATAGAGATTTGCCGTGTAACCACGAAATGCAACTGGTCTCAGACAACGAATATTCAGATTTTGTTCTATTCCTTGAGATGTTAATTGGTATGCCAACTCATGAACAGATTCTTCGGGTAATCGGGAAAGTATAATACCATTCTTGGCTGTTTCGTCTATCCTCGCATAAGATGTCGGTGCACTCCTCAGGAGTTCTGATACTAGTGATGTGACTTTTTTGTTGTCTCCATTAATGATAATCGCCAATGAAATCAAGCTTGTATCGGACACCTCATACATCAGGTCAACCACTTTTCGCTTAATGAGATTTGATAAGTGCTTTCGAATTTGATCTCTATTCAATCCCAAGTTACTGAGATACTCTGGTATCTCCAAATATGATAGATTGACTCCTTCAGAAACAAGATCAATTACTTTAGCGTCTTCTTTTGTAATCGTATATGCATCAGGTACTCCAATCTCATTGTAACGATTCTTCAACTTCCTAATTGAACTCTTTTTCTCTAATGACCCAACAATTCGTTGAATCGGAATTTGCCATGTACGGTCTATGTCATCATACAGGTCAAAATTAGAGGTTCTTGCTGACCATGCTATATCTATAACACTAGGAAGAGCTCTTCTTATCTGTTCGGTCACATTTCGAGGCACGAGCATTACTTGCAGATGTGGTGGATTTTCACTTGAACTTCCTAATCTAGTTATGAATTTCATATGTTTGTGTGGCCATCTATATGCAGCTCCAAGATAAACAAGTTCAACCAAACCTAGTGATGAAACAGCAACCTGACCCCTGATCTTTAAACCAGGCGATATCTCCGCAAACCGTTTTTTCCAAGCTTTTTTCGATCTTTTAGCAGCTGTTTTGCTTGTTGGTAAACCTAGAACTATTCGACCGGATTCATTCAGTTTCTTTGTTGTTTCAATTGCTAGATTCATCCAATTAGGAAGATACTCTGCACATTTTTGGCTAAAAACAAACCATGGAAGACTCAGAGTCGAGTCCGAAACCGTTCTTTTGGGTGATTTAATCTGCCCTCTAGCGGTTAGTATCATGAGCTTTACATAAGGTGGCCAATCCGTATTTTCCATTAGGTGCATAGTATGACCTAGTACAAGCATCTGCAACAGTCTTGTTGAAGAGAATCTAAATGAATAGGTTAGAGGATCATCCGGGATATCACTCCGAATAACATACGCAAGAAACGCCATCA
>JBHLPA010000241.1:0-4514 GCA_048939935.1 Promethearchaeota archaeon
GGAGCGACTTCTCGATGGTTGCTACACATGAGGCACAGTGCATGCCTTCAATCTTCATCGAGAGCCTTTCGTTGGTCTTTTTCTCAACCATTAATGATTCAATCCTCTTACTAGTCTAATATATCGGTGTGGATATATAATCATGGATATATCTATGTAGATATATAAGTTTTTTGAAATGAGTGTTCATCGTCCATTCTTGAAAGCTTTTGCACAATGTTTGCAACAGAAGGCAAGTTCCACACCGTCAATCTTCTCATGATGAGCACCTTCATACACCTTTGCTCCGCAACTTGCGCAAGTTTCTAGACTAGGCTCTAGAGCTGATACTGTAATCACAGCGAACCGTTTGAACAGTCTGTCACAGAAGCTCTTACCTTTTCTAGTGAGCGAATAGACAATCTTTGGCCGTTTCCCAGTGGATTCGTCCTTCTTCTGAACAAATCCTTTCGATTCGAGATTCTGTAGAAATGGGTACAAAGTTCCGGCACTGAGATTCTTGCCAGTCCGCTGCTTGAAGGATCTTATCATACCATATCCATGGATTGGACCTTCACTCAGCATTAGTACAATATAAAACTGCGAGAAGTCTGATAGGATTTCTTGCAGTTCCGACATTTGTTTTGCATCTTCAGATTTGCTCATTCAGAATCCTCGTATCAAACCAAGTCAATGAGAGAAATATCCAAATGGATATATCCCGTGGGATATAATTTTCCGGTTTATTAATAATTCTTTTGATGGATACACCTTTTGACTTGATGGCGAGATGAAAAACTAACGTTCAGCCTAGATAGATGTCACTCTCTTTGTTCCTGTGTGCTTCAGTCATCATCCGTAGGAGTTCATGGAATGTGTCTTGTATGTTTTCACCAGTCTTTGCCGAGGTTTCTCTGTAGATTGCAGGGACCTCGAGCTTCTTGATGAAATACTCACAGAATGCCTGACCTTCCTCAGTTAAAACATACTTGGACTTATCATTGCTTTTACGAAGGTCAATCTTGTTGCCAATGATGACTGTTGGAGGAAGAGGTCCCATATTTTTATACGCTTCAACAAGCCACTTGCTTGCGTTGTCGAAACTTTCTCGTTCCACGACCGAATAGACTAGTAGTATCCCATTGCAGCCACTATAGTAGTGTCCTCGAACCTTCTCAAACGTAGGTTGGCCTGCAAGGTCCCAGATGATAAATTTCACAACATCCTGTTCAAACAGAACACGCTTTGTGGCAAGATCTACTCCGATGGTGGCAAGGTGACCCTCAATGAAATCCTCACCAAGATAATTGCGGCGTATGCTTGTTTTTCCGACTGCTCCATCCCCAATGAGCACCGCTTTCATTATTTTGCTGCCGTCGTCTTGGTCGCGCATTGTAGTCTTCTCCTAGACATTTTCTCTAGAGGCTGCCCTCCCGCTTTAGCGTCCTCAGACAAGTCACTGCATCCTACAAAATAAAGTTGTGGTTCTAGAATCAAAAACTGAGCTAATAAAAAATGTCTTTCTTTCACCAGGTTTCTGAGAGCTATTAGGCTTGTATTGACGACTATTGAGATAAGTATAGCAAAGCGAAATTACCATTCGACTATGTCAGGGAGTTTCCTAGCAGTATTGATTGCTGATTGAGCTTCTTTTGGTAAAGGAGCAATTCCATCGAAACCAGTCTGTTCAACAAATTTCCTTGTGACATGTAGTACTTCTTCAGATGTGGTCTTTCTTAACTTCTCCAGAGTATCAAACCCAGCATCATGATACAGACGCGCACGAATACCCTTGAGACCCTGAATCCGAGCCAAATCTGAGAGGCGAACGAACTCCTCAATCACTTCAATTCCAAGCATAGTTTTTTTGGCAAGCTCGCTCCTCATTTTTGGAGTCTTTCCAGATTCGAGCATCCTTTCAGTGTCATGAATATCAAAGGATGCTAGTGCCTTAACATCCTCAGCATTAACACCGCGGAATTTCTTTAATTTGAAGGGTTTCCTGACGACCTTGATCTTTCCTTGCCGAATTTTATTTGCCGCTTTCAGAAGTTCCTTGTTTTCAATAAAAAGAAAATAGTAGTTGAGAGTCCACATATATTTTGAAACTCGATTTTTATCCACATGCTCTTCGATAAATGACTCTAGTACTTCAGCTGAAGCTGTGTCGTCTGACTGACCATGCTTCCTAAGATAATCATCAAACACTTTCGCATTCTCTACGCATGCCTTTATCGTATTCTGACTCTTACGCTTCTTCTTCATGAAGGAGATGAATCCCTCTTCATCCATACTACTTCAGCTTCCAATTGAATTTGTGAACTGCACAAAATAGGTCTTTGGTTTACGATTCTTTTCAGTTCCACTCAAAGATTCCGAGAGACTGAAATATACTCAAGAGATTGCATCAGGTTGAGCGCTGTGTGGCTATGGATATCCAAATAAAAGGAGCTAGTGAGAACAATCTCAAAGAGGTTGATGTCGATATAGGTGATGGTCTCACAGTTGTGACAGGTATCAGCGGATCAGGAAAATCATCCCTTGTCTTCGATACTATGTATCACGAGGCTAGACGACGGTTCCTTGAGGTCTTCAGGTCAAGCAGTTCGCGGATGAGAATGCCACCAGCCAATGTAAGGTCTCTTACTGGAATAGGTCCAACCATTGCAGTTGGGCAGAACCTACTCAATCTAAATCCTGCGTCAACACTCGCATCAGCTTCTGGATTGCACCCATTCTTCAGACTTCTCTTCGCTCGTTTTGGAACTCGTCATTGTGTAACTTGCGGTGAAACCATGCAGGTTCTGACAGAGGATGAAATAGTCGCGGCCATCAAGCAATCAGTTAAACAAAAGGATGTTGAGGTCTCTTCATCACTTGTCAGGTCCGCAAAAGGAAGCCATGAAACACTTCTGAGACTTCTCGAGGAAGAGTTTGGATTGGAGAATATTCTTGTTGATGGAATCACATGGAACAAGAAACCACTGAGCGCAACTGACCCGCATGACGTAGGTATCGTCATTGGCTCTTTCGATACCAAGTCCAAGACTTCAGACATTCGAAGTGCAGTTCAGACAACTTATGCACTTGGCGCGTCTTCCATCAGAATCAATGCCAGGGACATCTCACTGAGCAATATTTGTTCAAAGTGTGGGACTTGGTTTGGGACCGTTGAACCGAAACACTTCGGTATGAAGTGTGTCTATTGTGAGGGAAAAGGATGTGAGAAATGCAATAATACAGGACTGCATCACTTGGCAGCAAATGTCCAGTGGGAGGAATACACGCTCCCAGAATTGATGACACTCACAGTCGCCGAAGCCCATGAGTTGTTCAGAGAGATCAATTTACCACCTACCGCCAAAAGACTGAGAGTTGAGATTTCAAGAAGACTTGACGCTCTGAGGACAGTGGGGCTGGGATACATTCAACTTGACAGGTCTTCTCCCTCGCTATCGAGAGGAGAATCTCAGAGAGTTCGCCTCGCAGTTTCGCTGACCAGCCAGCTTGAAGACATCGTCCATGTGCTTGATGAGCCAACAATTGGGCAACATCCATATGATGTGGCGAGGTTGATGCCTTCATTTAGAAAATTACTTGGTCCGGTTGTCTTCGTCGAACATGACCGAGTTGCTGCAGCACAGGCGGATAGGGCAATTGACATGGGACCAAAGGCTGGAGAAGAGGGAGGCGAGATTGTCTTCACAGGGACACCTCAAGAGCTCTGGAATGGAAACACAATAACGAGCCGCTATTTTAGCTTGAGAGACCAGGTCCCCACTCTTGATCTCCGACCTGAGCCTGATGAGTTCATGAAGATTCGTGCAGCAACGCAACACAATCTCAAGAGCATAGACGTGAAATTTCCAATTGGTCGGCTATCGGTTATCACAGGAGTCAGTGGATCTGGGAAAAGTACTCTTGTCCAACATGTGCTCTTACCAACTCTTGAGAAAAACAAACCAATAGGATGTAAATCGATTGAGGGTAAGAAACTCAAAGCAATTATAGTAGACCAGAAACCCATCGGCAAGAATCCGAGGTCCAATCCTGGCACGTACACTAAACTGTCTGACATTGTTAGAGACCTATATGCATCAGAGACCGGTTTCTCTGCATCACACTTCTCGTTCAACAGACCGGAAGGAGCATGTCCCACATGTAAGGGAATGGGAGCGGTAGAGGTTAAGATGCGTTACCTTCCATCAATCTGGATTACTTGTTCTGACTGCGATGGAAAACGCTTCAAAGACGAAGTTCTTGAGTCAAAGGTCAAGTTCAATGAAAAGGAGCTCTCAATAGCAGACTTCTATAATCTCTCAATTTTTGAGGTCGACTCGATTCTGTCAGGAGAAACACGACTCAGTGAAAGTAAGAGGAAGTCAGCAAAGAAAATCTTGGATGCTCTCGTGACAATAGGTCTGGGATATCTTCGATTGGGACAGAGCTCACCAAGTCTCTCTGGAGGTGAATCACAGAGGGTCAAACTAGCTAAAGATCTGGGAAAAAGGTCACTGTCATCAAAACTCCTGATA
>JBHLPA010000242.1:0-398 GCA_048939935.1 Promethearchaeota archaeon
TCCCTCAGGAGCTGTAACATCTGACCTAGAGTTAGAGATTCTGTTTCATCATTCACTAACATTCTGTTCGTCTTCTTATATTCCAGATTTTCATCTTATGTCCTGTGAGTATTATTTCTCAAAACGGAACTTACAGACACCTCGCCTGTAACACAACTCAGTCAATTTGTAAAACCATTGAAAGGAGAATAGATGTTCGCAAAACACGTTTGCTTTGTGGAGAGAATAGCTTTGACTTTACTCATGACACACTCATACTTAATGGGCATTTGTTACAGGTGGTGCCTGTGTTCCAAATATATTTAATACCATTATAATTATAAAGTTATCTAAAAGATTAAACAATTATTATATAAATATTCAATAATGCAAAATATCCCAGAGATTTACAAAAAAAT
>JBHLPA010000242.1:408-4482 GCA_048939935.1 Promethearchaeota archaeon
GGAAAGGTCTCAGCATTACTTACTCTATTAATAGCTCAGATCGGTACTTTGTTGTTTTGGTTAGTTACCGGCATTAAAGCTCCTATGCACTACATATATGATCAATTTCCCTTTGGCAGTAAAAACTTTCAGAGCTTCTGCAGTCTAATGCCTTTTTCATTAATTGTACTAATTATCTTATTACGGTCTTACAAAAAAATCTATGTTTCCTGATAGCATTACTTGAAGATTCGACTTCAAAAGATTGATGTAGAAGCTCAGCTAAATTCTACCATTCTCGCTGGCTTGGATTTGTTTAGAGTGATGTCGATTGGAACCATAACCAATTACTTTCCTTTCTTAGAAGAGGAAACAGTCGATGTTCTGAAAGATGTCATGGGGCAGGCATCGAGCTACTATGACTTTGTTATTCGCTTGGGTCAAAAGATCTGCGAAGAGGATGTTTCTTTGAACCTTGCATATGTGGCTGCTTCACATGTTTTTCGCGCACGGGAAACTATCTTGCAGGAGAAGATTAGGAAGAAATTCATTGAGCATCCTCAAATTATAATATGGACTTATCCTCTGCGGGGTCAAACTGACAAAACGATTTACCGCGACGAGATAAATAAAAGTATGAACTTGATTAAGGAAATGGACATCCCTGATTGGATGCTGACTGAACTTTTGTATAATCTAGCTTTCTGGCTCAGAAATCCTTCTGAGATTGCTGAACCATTATGTAAAATGGAGGAAATTTTCGCCGCCTCTCCTGAGAACCTAGCAGCATTCAAGCATTTTCTCTATGATCTTAGAGCTGGATTGCATGAGTCAGAAGGTGATACTGTAAATTCAATTCTTGTTAGACAGAAAGCGTTGGAGATTGCTAGAGAGGCCAGTGATGAGTTCATGATTATGGATATAACTAGCAATCTAGGATATCAGCTCAGGAATCACAATGTTGAAGCCGCATCTCAATATGTTGAAGAGTTTAACCAACTAAGTATGGAACTTAACCTGCCTTGGCAAATGACCCTTGCCAGACACTACATGGGGCTCATTCATCTAGTTCGTGGCGAATATGACTTAGCAATTGAGTGTCAATTTGCCGCCTGTGAAGTCTATTATCAAGAAACCGGACCATCTAGTACCCTTTGTGGAACCCTCTCGTATCTCTACAGTGATATTGAGGATGGAAAACAAGCTCTCCATTGGGCGAATGAAGGATTTAGAACCACTAGGGGAGAAGGTGCTCCTTTGTTATATGCTACGAAAGCTCGTGCACTAATTCTATTGGGGCGGCTAGAAGATGCGGAGGAACAGATTAACTATCTCCACAGAATGAGTCTTGAAAGTGCGACAGAGATTCATCGCTGGAATTACCTCTACAATCGGGGACTGCTTGAGTTGAAATCTGGAGAACCTCATTCAGCTCTCGAAACCATTGAACAGGGAATTTTAACAATAGAACCCCTAAATTTTCAAATAGCTATCAATCGAGCTCTGATTGCCTTAACAAAAGCTGAGATTCAGCTTGCTGATGAATCAGATGATGTAGACTCTTCAGGACCATGGATGGTGCGACTTGAGAGTCATGCGCGAAAGAAGAACTATCCAGGGATACAAATGCATGCGGCACTATTAAGGGCTGAGTTCTTTACTAAGAAGAAGCGCAAGGAGGACGCGAAAGAAGTTCTTCGAAATGCGCTTGAGATTCTAGACTCACCCACTGTTAAGACTCTTCGAAGTAAGATTAGAAAGATGCTCGATGACCTCGTTGTCGCTTGAGTTCTCCCAATCCCCGCATCCGAAGCTGTTAAGTACCAGCCAGAATTGTCTGACCTTAGCATCGCCGCCTTATCGTCGGCGTTCAAACAAGGATTCAGTGATATATTATGAGTCGAAAAGTGTGCATCGCAGGTGGTACTGCAACACCTTTTGACTATCCCATGTATATAACACCGGAAGCCATGGCTGCCAATTGTATTGTGGAAACCCAGCAGGAGATTCCTGACTTTACGCTCAGAGACCTGCAGTTTATGGTATATTCTCACTTTTCAGTGCACTTTGGCAAACAGCTCTGTCCGGAATGGGTCATTCACGACCATCTTGGGTTAGTCGGGGTGCCTCACTTGCGTATTGAGAACGGTGGAAACACCGGTGGTTCAGCACTCTACGGCGCTTTCATGGCTGTAAAGTCTGGACTCTTTGATGTCGTAGGTGTGTATGGTTGGGAGGCCATGGACAATGTCACCCAATCACAGGGTAGTGAGTTCATCGCGCTTGCCTCAGACACGAGGTACGAGGCACTTGCAGGTGGGATCTATCCCATCTACTATGCTGCGATGGCGTACAAGTTCATGAAAGACAATGACCTGACTGAGGAGGACTTTGCTTATGCTGCTATGAAGAACAGAAACTATGCAGCTGACAATCCGAAGGCGCAGTTCTACAGGAGTGACTATACAAATCCTAAGTCACCCTACTACAAGAAGACCCTCACAATTGAGGATGTCATGGAGAGCCGACTTATCAGCTACCCGCTAAAGAAATTGGACTGCTGTCTGATGAGTCGTGGTGGAGCATTTGCTCTCGTTACCAGTGAGGAGTGGGCAAAGAAACATGCTCCTGACAACTATGTTGAGATTGCTGGTGCTGGTCTCAGTAGCTGCACCATTCGTGCAGGAGACCGTATCGACTTCCCAGGGTGGAACGAGCTGTACGGTAAGGGTTATCCTGACATGACAGAGTTTGGGGCATGTCGGAAGTCTGGTGAGGATGCCTATGACATGGCAGGTATCGAGTACAAGAAGGCTGCGAAGGAGATTGATGTTGCTGAGATTCACGATGCTTTCAGCAGCTCAGAGACCCAGATCTACAAAGCACTCCACTGGTGTGACAGAGAGAACATCAAGGAGTTCGTCCGTGAAAAGCAGACCTTCCTCGATGGTGAGGTCCCCACTAACATTGGGGGCGGATTGATGGGTTATGGGCATCCGGTCGGAGCGACTGGAATTATGAGTGCTCTGGAGTGCTCATATCATCTCAATGACACTGCTCCGAAGAAACACCTGAGCTCCAAGACCTACGTCAAAGACGCCAACACTGGTCTTGTCAACAGTCATGCGGGTACTGGAACCAGTATCTCGAACTTCATTCTGAGGAGGCCATAAAGATGACCAAGGACAAGAGACTACACAAGATTCCCGGTCACACCGATGTTAAGTGGGATGACAAGCACTCCGACGAGTTCCGTGGCGATGTCGAGGAGACCGGTATCGGTTTCATGGGCTACGACTGGGACTCGAAAGAGGAACAGTTCAAGGTCTACCTGCACTACGACCAGCTATACTACTGGAAGTACGCAGAGGTCTCCAAGCTCGGTAAGGGATTCGTCGATGGCGAGTTCTGGGGAACCAAGTGTCCCAAGTGCGGTGACAAATTCTTCCCACCAAGGGTTAACTGCTGGAACCTTGATGACAACCTTGAGAAGACCGAGTGGATCCAACTCAAGGAAGAAGGTATTGTACACACCTTCACGGTCGCTGGGTGGAGCGGAAAGTCATCATTAAAACGGCTCCCCTTCATTCTGGCCTACGTCATCGTTGATGGTTGCAAGACAGCTATCGCAAATGAGCTTCGAGGAATCGAGCCTTGGGAAGCTGAGTTCGGTATGCCTGTGAAGGTGGTCTGGAAACCAAAGAAAGAGCGGCAAGGGACAGTTACAGATTGGCACTTCGAGCCCGCTGATGGTTGGAAGCCCGGACCGATGAACGAGGAGAAGGAGCGCATCAAAGAGCTCTGTCAACCCGTCATCGAATGGGTCAAGACTATGAAATAGAACGCAGATTGACGAGTTGGCGATACCAGCCAACTCAATCTTCTCTTTTTATTCGACCTTCCAATCGGAGTTCTTTCCACGCGAGAGTAACTCATAGAGTCCATGAACACAACCAAAATGAAACGCCACACATAGTGTGCCTCCGTCCACTAATGCAAGTCTTAAGTAAAACCTGTGTACTTACAAACAATTGCGAAAACAAAACGTGGTAGCATCAACATTCGTTGACCCAGCCTGATCAATAGACTGTACAT
>JBHLPA010000243.1:0-4475 GCA_048939935.1 Promethearchaeota archaeon
TGAATGGCTATCAGAGATTGCTGAACAACAGAGGAAAGGTACGTTAAACATTAGAAGTGCAATATAGATTCCAACAATAATTCTGGGAGAGTATCGCCTCATTTGGTTCACACTCCAACACGATAGCTCTTCCTTTGCCATAAGTTGAAGATAAAACTGTTCATTCCTTTATTGGTGCTCTCGAGAGTCATGCCATCACTCTTTTATGGAAACAGAGAGGATTGTTTCAAAGTAGTGAGGTTTGATAATGGTCGATGATTCCAGGATTTCAGGTTTCTACAAACTTTCAAGATCGGACAGAGTAAAGAAACTCAAGGAAATTACAGGTCTAGGTGATGAGGACCTTGGGCCTCTAATAGAACCGGGTAAGGTTGACCTGAGTATACTTGACCATATGATTGAGAATGTTGTTGGTTCGATGACACTTCCCCTTGGGATAGCCACAAACTTTCTGATTAATGGTAAAGACTACCTTATTCCCATGGCACTTGAAGAACCCTCAGTGGTAGCTGCGGCCAGCAATGCAGCCAGAATGGCCAGAGGACATGGTGGATTCACTGCAACAGATACCGGGCCAAACATGATTGCGCAGATACAAGTTGTTGATGTCCCTGAACCTGAATCTGCAAAGAAGATAATTATTGAAGCCAAAGACGAGCTAATTACATTTGCAAATGAACAAGATCCAATCCTCGTTCGTTTTGGAGGAGGGGCTAAAGACATCCGAATCAGAATCTTTGATTCAAAAGTTGGTGTAATGCTTGTAACTGAACTCATTGTTGATACTCGCGATGCGATGGGAGCTAATGCTGTTAACACCATGGCTGAGGCTCTTGCTCCTCGAATCGAGAAGCTCACTGGAGGGCGAGTCATTCTTAGAATTCTATCCAATCTAGCTGAGTTCAGACTAGTTCGAGTTAATGCAACCTTTGACTGTGACATGCTCGGTGGAGAAGAGGTCGTTAACGACATTATTGCTGCATGGGCATTTGCAGAAGCTGATCCCTATAGATGTGCTACTCACAACAAAGGAATCATGAATGGAATTGATGCAGTAGTCATAGCAACAGGTAACGACTTCAGAGCAATAGAAGCTGGAGCACATAGTTATGCTGCACTGAACGGATACAGCTCGCTGACCAAGTATGAAAAGTCCCCAGAAGGTCATCTTGTTGGAAGTATCGAGATACCAATGGCTGTGGGTCTAATAGGTGGTGCAACCAAAATCCACCCTGTGGCCAGAGCTTGCGTGAAAATCCTAGGAGTTGAAACTGCAGCAGAACTAGGACATGTTATAGCTAGTGTTGGGCTTGCACAGAATCTTGCTGCGATTAGAGCACTTGCATCTGAAGGGATTCAGAAGGGGCATATGGCACTTCATGCACGAAATGTCGCAGCAACCGCAGGCGCGCGAGGAGAACAAGTGGACATCATCGCTGAGAAGTTAGTAAACGAGAAGAACATCAAGGTCGAACGAGCAAAAGAACTACTTGATGAGCTCACAAAATGAAAAAGGTGTCGGGAACATTTAGTTCCCGACAGATTGGTTCCAACTTTGGGAAACAGGATAAAGCCAGCAGGGCTAGTTTCAATGTTCTCTTACATCTCTCCCTTCACGCGAAACCTACATAGCTCAATGACATACAATAACGTAACCTGTATTTAAATTACACGCTTACCCGTAGCCATTTGTAATTATTAACCTGTAAAGAGTAATTCTTCATGCGGAAGCGACGCTTTTGTAGAGAGGGTATCTCTGGTTAAGTTGACGATAAATCGAGATTTCTACATCAGAGCTACATTTTTGTACAGCACAAACACCTAAGACACGACCCGTTCAGGCCTAGTTGATATTCGGTCTGGGTCAAATTTGTGTAGGTCGAGATATAATGGAAGATGAATGTGCTCAATGGGAACGTTTGGCCAATGAATTTCTCGAGGCAGAAAAATACTATCAAGCAGCGAACCAGTTTAAAAATGCAGCAGAGTGTTATCTCGACAGAGTACTAGAGATGACCCGAAAATCAGCTGAGTACTATCATATGTACGCAGAAGAACGAGTCGAGAAGGATGATCATAAAGCTGCTGCGACTGCATATCTTGAAGCCGCAACCCAATATCGGCAAGTGAGTGATTTCTCGACAGCACTAACCCTCTATGAGAATGCAGCTAAGGAAGCGTTGCTTGAGAAAAGGTTCGAAACCGCAGCTCAAGCATATCTTTGGGCAGCATACTCATGCCACAAGACTGGAAATAGAGAGTACTTCCTAACCACCGCTGAGAACATGGGAGATCTGTATGACAAGGCAGCGGACAAAGCAATTGATGATGGTAATGCAGAAAGAGCTGTAATCAATCTGTCCCTTGCAGCTATGGGCTTTGCTACAATTGAGAAGATGAATAAAGCAAGAGAGCGAATTGAGAAGGCAAAGAAAATCATCAACAAGACAAGATGGGACTGGTTGCAGACACTACTTTCATTCAGTGAAGCTTTGGCGGAGAATGAATTAGATGACGCAGATGACATGCTTCAAGAATTCAAAGAAGAAGAGGCAATTGAGCAGGTCATGGGTGCATGTCTGAGCATCAGATTAGAGATTGAGAAGAGAAAGAGACAGAAGAATAAGAAATAGGGCTAACCTATTCTAATCATTGATGTTTTGATAACTTCTTGACCTGATCTACCATCCACAGCTTTGATGGTGACAAGCTCGTCGCCTTGTCCAACAGCTCTAACAAAAGCTTGGAATCGCATATTCTCACCACTACCTAAGAAGTTAATCAACTTCTCCTCGTTTCCCAAGGATAACTCAAGGCCATCCGATAGTTCAATTGACACGTTGATGTTTTCAGCAGGTCCATCGCCTTCATTCATGACAGTTACTTCCAGAACTGCTTCTTCTCCCAAATTGCAAGATACCCTTTCAGGTTTCACAACTAGTGCAATTTTAGATGGTGCTTTGGCAATCATGAATTCCAAAGTGTTAGAGTGTTTGTTAACTAGCACCTTGTCACCTTCAAGAGTTACAGTCAAAGGTCCGATGCTTCCACTTCCACTCAGAACTGGTTTGAACTCAAGTAACCACGATTCTTCCTTCGAAGGAGTCTGCGTATATTCCGGCTCTTTCGTCATAATTACGCTATTGGACAGGGAAAGTCTATGATCAATAATCTGGACCTCGGTGGGACACTTGTACCTTAGCTCTATCTCGAGTGGTTCTTTGACATTGACCTCTGTCTGAGGAGGTCCAGCCCAATCTAAGAAAATCTCAGTTTTGATAGCCAACCTTGTCGAGTTTACAAGAAAATCAACTAACGGTTTTTCTGATTCCTTAGGCTTTGCACTCTTTGCGACCTTTTCAAATTGGTCGGAAGGAATTTCAATTCCCTCGCAGAGGATTTTGACGCTTAATTCAGCGACATTATAGAGAGAATCCTTCTTCGAGGGGGAGTCTTTTAGCCGCTTCTCAGCTTTGCGCATGAGATTTGTTGCGGTACCAAAGTTTCGTGCAGCAAGATAACCGATAATAGCGATTCCAAGAGACCGATTTGCCTCTCTAGATTTTTTCTCGCGCTGGAGATGATCGGATGACTCTGAATAGAGCCCACCAGCTTCATCATAACGACCCTCTAGAAGAAGACATTCTGCCGCCGCAATCTTCATCTCAGAACATCGATAATGATCATTGACCTCTAATGCACAATAAGCAGCTTCTCGGAAATATTTGACCGCAAAATCTGTCTGGTCAACCTCGAGGAACTTCCGTGCAGCTTTCTCATACTCGGTACTGGCGTATTCCGGATAACCTTCCTCAATCTCAATAAGTGCTTTCTCGATGTATTTCTTCGCTTTCTTCGCCGGGTCAGACTTCAGAAATTTAAACATGAATCAGTGCCTCATTAGCTAATTCTGACTATCTGTTGTGCACTCAGCACCGGCTATATCGGTTTCGGATAATGGTTAAGAAGAAAGAGTTTTGAAATCAAGCAGCTCATCTTTACTATCGAGGTGAAATCTATTGCCAGATGTCCCTATCTACTGGACAGATCCCCACAAAAATGAGTTTGATGTTTCAATAAAATCCATGAAGAGAGTAAATGACCACTATCACATCACTATAGAAGAGAATGTTATTCGACCTGCAGGAGGCGGACAAGCTGGAGAGAGAGGAGTTCTTATTGTAGGAAATCAAAGTGTGGATATTGTCGATACCCTTAGTGATTCTGGAGAGGTGGTAATGGTTTCTACCAAAGGAGAATTGGAAGAAACATCGGGAAAGCTAAGAGTAGACATGGATTGGAGATTCTCTATGATGAGGAATCATACTTCGGAACATCTCTTTGTTTCGATGGTTCAAAAACGTCATGATGAACTATCAATTGGTGATCTCTGGATTGATGGAAAACAGGGTACAGTTGAGCTTTTGAATGTAGAATTAGGATTCGATGAAATCTTCGAAGTTGAGAAGGAAGTT
>JBHLPA010000244.1:0-4469 GCA_048939935.1 Promethearchaeota archaeon
TGGAACGATAGTACTAGAAACGAGAATATTCATGTCAAGGTGAAGAAAGGCGAAGTGACACTTGAGGGACATGTTGATGCATATTGGAAACTATTCAGAGCACAACAGCTTGCGTCCGATGTTGTAGGAGTTGTAGACATCGAGAACAAACTAGCTGTTGTCCCTACTGAATCAGTCACTGATCAGGTAATTGCAACAGACATCATGAATGCAATCGACCGTAATTACATTGTTAACACAGATGATGTAGATGTGAAAGCCAAAGATGGCATTGTCACCCTGTCAGGTAAACTCCCTACTCGTGCAGCATGTGAAGCTGCATTAGAATGTGCGTACAACACCTATGGTGTTAAGGGTGTCAAAGACCGACTACACATAAAATAATCAAAGTTGAAGCAGACCCGTTCTGCTTTTCCTATTTTTTCAAATAACTATCAGAAAGACTCATGATATGACTTGAAGAAGTCATCAGGACCCAATCGAATTGTTTCAATCAATGTTTCTTTTCCAAGATTTTTATCAATCACTTCCGCCATGTGAGTCCCTGCAATATACCAGAGTCTATTTCTATCACTCATCCTGTCAAGAACCTTCCAGTCGTCTTCATGAAGATGACTATCATTTCGAACTTCTAGTTCTGTGAGGAGATCAAAATACTGAGAGACGCGTTTCTTTCTAGCTCGATCATCAAGGAATAAACTGTAATCTCGATTATTCAACGCCTTAGCCGCCTTCCTTTGCTCTAGAGTCGAATAGACGGCGAGACCTTCCATGTGGGTGCAGTATCTGATGACATCACAGAGTTGATTGGTCCGATGAATTTCAGACAGATCAAAGAATGGATTATACGCTGTGTAAACCACGTGATGAAGTTCATGCATAGACATGAAAAGAATCTCTTCTGGATTTTTCTGAAAATCAGGATGGCCTATGTTAAGTATGGCATAACCATCAGATACGATACCAATGTCATATCCCAAAATGGTGTATAGAACGCTTCTTAGATTCGTGCCTTCAGGGAAGTATTTCCATAAATCCATGAGCAACTCGTTGAATCTCTCTGTTTCGTTATGGAGATAGGTCAAACCATCTTTAACATAGTCTATCAAGTTTTTATCTTTTGATAGTTGTTTCAGTATATGTTTCCAGAAGGAACTGATGTTCTTCCTAGTGTTTCGGGTTCTGAGCGCATGTGCATGTGTCTTTTTTGCAGCTTCGTGGTTGGTTATTTCAATTAACAAATCGTTACTGGGTTTTGAGATATATTGTAGAACTGGCACAATGAATGAGGTGTCGATTTTCACTGATAATGACATGAGTTAATCACTCGTTTTCAAAAAGATAATGAAGTTCAACCGATATCGATCTGTGGTCATCATTAACTAATACTTTGAAAGATAATTCTTGATGCAAAATCTATCTATAATTATCTTCTGTTCCCTCTTTGAAATGATCGAAACGGCTGGTTTGAATCAACAACCGATTCTTAGTCAATTCCCCTCAGAACTAACTCATTAGCCCTCTTTTATAAGGAAAAGATTCTATGTTGAGATGATTGAGAGATTGAGTAGAGAGTACCTTCGGTTATTTCTTGAAGTAATCGATTGATTTGTTGTTGCGTTGAGTAAGGTAACACAATACAGGATTATTCTGTAAAGACCGAGATGTCCCACTTTACCACTTATCCCAATTTGTAGATGATGAGAATGTTAGGGAAAACATTGAACAAAGAGAATGTATGTGTAAACTGTGGAGGGACTTCGTTCACGGAGGATCATACACGTGGGGAGAAGATATGTACATCATGTGGTCTTGTTTTATCAGAACGTACTGCTGATAGTGGTCCGGAATGGAGGGCATTCACTACGGAAGAAAGGAATGCAAGAGCTAGAACTGGAGCTCCGATGACTCTCACCATAGCCGACAGGGGCCTTTCGACAATGATTGATTGGCGAAACAAGGATGCAAGTGGTCGGGCTCTCGCAAGTACCACACGTGCGGCAATCTACAGAATGAGAAAATGGCACATCAGAAGTAGGCTCCACGGTTCACAGCATCGAAACCTTAGCATTGCAATGAGTGAGATGGAGAGACTCTCCTCACAACTTGGAATTCCTCGTGATGTTAGAGAAACTGCAGCACTGATGTATAGAAAAGCTCTAACAAAGAAACTTGTGAGAGGGAGAAGCATTGAATCGGTGGTTGCTGCATCAGTTTACCTTGCTTGTCGAATCCACAGGATTCCAAGAAGACTCGACGAGGTTGTTGCTGAAACTACTATTGATAGGAAACAGGTCGGTCATGCAGTACGTCTAGTCATCTCACAAGTTAATATTGACGTGCCACTAGCCTCTGCAAATGACTTGATACCAAGATTGTCTGCCGATCTTCTTCTTGAAGGGAGAACTGTGAAGAAAGCCACTGAGATAATCAAGAGTGCTGAGGAAAAATTCGTGACAATTGGAAAGGACCCGGGTGGAATTGCTGGGGCTGCACTCTATATTGCAGGAATACTTGAGAAGGATAGGCGTACTCAGAGAGAGATAGCAAAAGTTTCACGAGTCACAGAGGTCACAATTCGCAATCGATACAAAGATCTGGTTCGTTCTCTCAATATCTCTTTTCCTCTTGATTGATAGCCGGCAATCGATGGATCTAAAGAGAAGATGATTCCTGAAGTTAGAAATAGTGAGGAGGCAACTGAATTGTTGTTTCTGGACCTCTGATTACTGCTGCGATATGCATAATGATGTGACTCAATATCGCTCCAAATGGGTTTGTACTGAGCAAATAAGCCAGTGTGATGATACTGTTTCCAATCAGCACAAAACCAACTTTCTTGTTTCTAAACTCTGTATATCCCAAATGATATAGTAGAGTAACTAAGAGACTTGCTCCCAGACCAAGTACTACAACAAGTAATTGCCAAGTCCATGTAGACAAAAGGCCAATCTGGCTGAAAACATTCCAAACTGCAATGACAGGCATTACATTCAGAAGCAAAGAATCAATCAGTCCGTATATTAGTCCCAACCAGATAATGTCCATAACTAAATTCCGGTCACTTGGACTAGAAGATGAAGATTGAGACATGACGTTTCTAGTGAGAATGGCCCCAACAATGACTCCAGCAATTACTCCATAGAACCAGTTCTGAAGTAAAAGACCAATCAGGTCGATTGAGTCAAAATAGAAGAAACCAAGCAGAAAAATACCTGCAAAGATAACGTAGGGAACCAAGAATCTGTTCCTAGGCATCTTCATACGACCAGAGAAAACTGCACTGGTGAATAAGCCAAGAAGACCTGCAAGGAGCACCCAAGTAAATGCAAATACTAGCTCGTATGCCATCTCAATCACGATCCTTAGGTTGAAGCTTACGATAGAGAACTGCAAGAATCACAATGGTCCAAACCAAGATATTGATGAAACCATAACTTGCTTCAAATGGTAGAATAAGACCCTCACTGATGTTTGTATAAAGTCCTCCAATCCAGGTGTAGAATGGCCAAAGGACTAGAATGTTCTTTGTGACTCTGAAAGCGATTGCGAAGCTTACTCCTAAGATGTACAGAAACCATAGCTCGCCTAGAGTCATACCATACCCGATGTGGTAGAGTGAATAAAATGCAGGTGCAATAATAATTGCAGGGATTGCCCCAAAGGATCTCTCAAGTGTTAGTTGAATCCATCCTCTGAAGAATATTGCTTCAAACAAACCGACTGATAGTGCCATTAGTACTAGGGGAAATAATTGTGAAAAAGGAGGTAGAGTGATTGTTGCGAGTGTCCCCAGGTAGGTAATGATACCCATAGAAACTCCAATGACTAAGCTCAGAATCCAATATTTCCTTGTAATTCCAGTATCAGAGAATGGACGTTTCTGTATATAGCTATTATACAGTATGGGGGCAAGGATTCCCAAAAACAACAATGTAACGGGACCATATAGTATGAAGTTCAGTGCAACATTAGCTGTTGTAACTATCTGAAATGCAGTGTATAAAGTTGCTACAACAGCTATGTAAGATATAGCTAGCATGATAAGATCTTTTGATGGGTGAAATCTCAATTCTAGAAATTCGTTAAGTTCTTCCTTAGCGATGTCTGCCAATGATTGCTTTGTACCAACTAAAGGATATGGATCTACCTTTGATTGCTCACCAAGCGAAGTATTTTGCATGATATCTCCCTCGAAACTGTCATTTTGACCTCGATTGGGTTTTATAAAATCTTACAATCAGGAATAGAACACCATATTCCTCTAATAATTGAATAAAGGATTGATACTTCTTAATTAAAATAGAAGAGGTTTTGTCATTTAGTATAAAGATAATTTGAAAATATGACTATCCGTATAATCTCAGTATTTTGAAAAGATTCTAATTCGGAAAAAGATGGTCGGGACGGCCGGATTTGAACCGGCAACCGATGGATCTACAGTCCATTGCTCTGCCAGATTGAGCTAC
>JBHLPA010000245.1:0-4450 GCA_048939935.1 Promethearchaeota archaeon
GCTGTAACTTTCTTTCTACGAGTACTATCTTCATCTTCTGAATATAATAGCCCTCTCCAAATCAACGGGAGCAGAACCATTATTGTGAATGCAAGACCAGAGATTGGTATGAGATCAATGAACTCGGGGACATATGCTAGATAGCCCCCAGGAATATATGGTATAACTGCCCAAGCTGGTAGAAAGATCAACAATATCAGAATTTCTACTAACAACACAAGACCCGCCGAACTCACTAGTTCTAGGAATCTCATGTCTTGCTGTTTGTAAAGCCAGAGGAAACAAGGTGCGCAAATGAAAAGTGAAGGTAGTATGTAATTGAGTGCGGGAATGAACTGCACAGATGAACTAGACTCAGGGAAGTTCAAGATGACACCAAACAGGACTGAACCAATCTCGAATCGACCATTTGTCCCGTAAACCCAAAATGGAAATGACAATGATATTACAGTCATTGCGACTGAAATGAGGGCTCTTTTGATATTTGGTGTCGTCACGTTTTTCACAAATGATTATAGAACTAATTTTGTTATCTGGTTTTCGAAATTCTGAAGAAATCTGATTTTTATCTCACTCTCTAAGTGTTCGAAGGTGCAGTTGTACAGTAGTTGTGGTAATTGTTGTCTATTCAATACACAAGACGAAATAGTTTGGAAGAGAAATATAGAGAGAGGAAAGACCTCTCCCATTTATTTTGAACCTACATCTGTTTCTCTTGTCGATATGGCAGATAGTCAGGTCCGAATATCTCACGAGCCATGATGATTTTCTGAAGTCAATTTAGCATAAGTTGCATTCTAGATTGCTGAAGTGACAATACACATTACATATCTCGCTAGCAATTTGTGAGAAGGAGGTTTTCAAATGAGTTCGTACATCCGACTGATTAGGCTAAGGGGTTGGTACGCATTTCTTTGCACAGCAATTCTTGGTTTCGTTGTATCCGGGGGACTTACAGGTCCACTTGTTGACATCATCATCTTCTTTCTAATGGTTTCGACCTACTTGGGATTCAGCTTTGCCATAAACGATAGTTTCGATATGGAAGAGGACACGTTCAAGAAATCAAGAAGGAATCCCGTAGCCACAGGAGAGGTCACTCAAGACCAAGCTGTCACTTTCTCATATTCGCTTGCCTTGTCTGGACAGTTGCTTTCTGCATGGTTTGGTCCGGTTGTCTTCTTTTATTACCTCGGTCTTACCCTGCTGTCTTTCTTCTACTCAGCTCCTCCTCTCAGATTCAAAGCTAGGTTTCCCTTAGATCTTTTATCTCATGGGATGTTCTTTGGTTCGATGATTCTTTTGCTGCCAGCACTTATCTTTGGCTCGTTGACTGTAGGAGTTTTCTTGATTGCTGTTTCCATTTTCTTTCTATCAGTCACAATCGAGCTTTGGAATCATATAGCAGACTACAAGAGTGATATGAACGCACGTCTGAAGACGGCTGTATGTGTACTCGGGCTTGAGCAATCAGAAAAGATTGCGAAGTTACTAGCTTTACTTTTTCCTCTTACACTCATTCCCTTGTACCATAGTAGTGCTTACTTCCTGCATTTCATTGTGGCGACTTCAGTATATCTCATCATCTTCGTGAGAAGAGCTAGTCCCTCAGTACTCTACTCATATGCCAACTTGCTTTACGGTGCGATTTTGGTATTAGCAATATGCGCATCATGTTGAGGGATCAAGAAAAAGAGTAGAGGAGAGAGGTAGATTCTCTCTCGATTTGTAACTTGAAACTACATCTGTTTCTCTTGTCCGTATGGCAGATATTCAGGGCCGAATATCTCGCGTGCCATGATGAACATGAAAAATTAGTAAGGGAGAGAGGATTGACCTCTACTCCACTTATCTTTAATATTCTCTACAGCCATCCATTCATCATCATGAAGGGATAGAGGTCAAAATACCATGGGATATCAGTGTCCCCAATACCATCTCCTGCAACACGACCAAAGCTTCCGTCATCAAGACCTGTATAATCAGACCAGTAATTTCCCTCATGCAGATCTGGGTGGAACCAATAATTGTCTTCAGGATTAGTATCCATTGCTTGATTGTTGTTGTCAATTATATTATTGTGATAGATGAGATTTCCAGAACCAGAAGTGATATACACTCCACCTCTATTTCCAAAGATTGTGTTCTCTAACAATGTATTGCCATCAGCCGCTCGAATATTGACTCCTATATTGAAGCCTGATGCCTCATTGCCAATGAGTATGTTGTCTGTGCAAGGAATTATTTCCCAATGGTCACTAACCCACCATTCAGCCCAGAGTAAATAACCTATATGATTACCCGGATCTGTTGGATCATCAGCCATGACTATATTATCTTCCAACGTATTGTAGTGCGAGGAATGAACCAAAAAACCAGATGCTTGCGTGTGAACCGCTTCATTTTCTGAAAAAGTGTTATAATCACTTGTCCTTATGTAATAGGCTCGATGATAGTTACTAACATAATTCCTCAGGAAATTGTTACCTTCACCGTTTACAACGTACATTCCATAGTTGCCATAGCCAGTTGATTCTAGATGATTCTGCTCAAGGTAATTATAGGAGCTGTCCTGCAGATAAAAACCGGAATCATAGGCCTCGTTTTCAGTGAGAATGTTGAAATCACTCCAGAGTAAATGAAATCCATTATGAGCATTGGTTGCAGTGTTTTTCACAAGCGTATTATTATGAGTGCTGGTTGTTAGCCAGTAGCATCTTCCAGTATTGTAAACATCGTTCTCTGTGAAATAGTTTTCAGCACTCTCATCACATATGTAAAAACCATTACCAATCCCTAACCCTTGGCCAATAACGGTGTTGTCTATAAATTGAGCTTTGAAGCTATTTGCAATAATGAAGCCAGCCCACCCATTGCTGGTGACAATGTTTTGCAAATAAAGTGCTTTCAGACATCCGTAAGTGTAGAATCCCGAAAGACTATTGTCACTTACCGTATTCCCAATCATCTGAGCTTTCTCATTCAAAGTGATATCGATACCTATACCGCATTGACGAACAATGTTGTCCTTTATCTTGATTTTCTCTCCTCCATTGACCCAAATTCCTCTCTCCCATCCATCGACTACAAGGTTCTTGATTGTGACCTTGCTTCGGCCGAATACTTTGATCCCCCTCATCTTCATCTCGCTCCCTGGGCCTTGCAACTTATACCCAGCTCCATCAATTACTACGTGATCTGCAATAACCTCTATTGGTGTTGAGATGTCCTCTGTGAATGTAAAATCTGAGTCGATATACAAAACATCAGAAGCCAGAGCACTTTGTTGTGTTCTCTCAACTGAACTGATATAAGATATAGAGGCATTCGGGGCACACATCAATAGAAGTGTAGAAAACACTAACGCATACAGAATTTTTTCTCTCATACTCACCTCACCTCAAATTGCAATGATTGAATTCAAGAACTAGGAAATCTTAGACATATTGAAACTGAATTATTGTACTATTCTAAGACTACTGAAGTATATCCTGCCACATTGCGAACTATTCTAAAACAGACTATCTTTGACTTAAAACTTCCGACCCGTTTCTTATTTCCGCTTATAAACTGGGAAAAGATGAGAAACGTGATTTACAAAAGCCATAGCTTTTCACTAGTAAAGGAACTATGTTATATTTTAATAAAATGAGAAAGAAGGAGAAATGTTCCCTCTCTCTCTTTTTGAAACTACATCTGTTTCACTTGCCTGTACAGCAGATAGTCAGGTCCGAATATCTCGCGTGCCATGACGGACATGAAAAATTAGTAAGGGAGAGAGGATTGACCTCTACTCCACTTATCTTTAATATTCTCTACAGCCATCCATTTATCGTCATGAAGGGATATGGATCGAAATGCCATGGGATTGTAGTACCGTCATAGTCCGACCAATAGTTGCCCTCTGAAAGGGTTGGATTGTAAAGGTAGTTGTTAAAGATGGCATTATCATAGTATAGTATCTGGATAGGGTCTCCAAAGAAGTTGTTGTGATACACCCAGTTGTCAACGGTGTATTGAATGAAGACAACAGACCACTCATTGTCAACGAAGTCGTTGTTGTGCACGATATTACCTGAGGCATAACCTGCGAATTCCAAGCCCTTGTGATTGTTTGAAATTGCGTTTCCATAAAACTCATTCAAATCAGCACTGCCAATATAAAATCCATGGCTAATATGATGGGTGACTATGTTCCCTCTGAAGATACAGTCTGTAGTGGCATAGAGATGGAACCCATTCTGTGAGTTGTATGTGACTACATTATCATCAAAAAGGCTATTTGATGTGTAGCTCACCTCGAAGCCTATTTTGTTGTAAGTTGCAGTATTTCGAATGAAATCAATATCGTGTGTTTCAGATTCTAGACGGAAGCCTAGCCAGAAACCAGAGGCGTAGTTTTCTATGAATGTACACCAGCCAAATGGCTCTATTTCTCCCCCGGGAGGAC
>JBHLPA010000246.1:0-4449 GCA_048939935.1 Promethearchaeota archaeon
ATATGACAGACAAGCAGAAGTTGAAAATTGATAACAAGCGTCTGAAAGAAATCAATGACTTTCTTCTCCGTGATGATAATCCACTAGTCACAGATCTTCTCAAGGTCATTGAGAAGTATGGTGGTGTGGATGAGATCAACAAGAAAGCTGAGGAAGCACGAAAACTTGAGAATCTTCTTGCACAACTTGATGCTAAAAAATCCCCATTTGTGAAAGATCTCACTTGGCTTCAAGAACAACGTGACAATGATGCGTTCATCTCGATACCTGACTACCGACGAAAGGTACTTGGAAGTAAAGCTGATGAAATCAAATTTGATGAGAGCTTTGCAGTCACTCTTGAGATTAGTGCATGTCAGTACTTTCCATGGCTTATCGAGGAAGCAAAGCGGTCGATTGAGAAACAGGAACTCATGCCTGGTCGGTTTATCCGAGTTCGAAATATGGCTGAACAGACAGCTGATAATCATGTCATCGCTTTTGCAGCTGGAATGCAGATTGTAGGTGCATCATATGTTGAAACCCTAGATACAAAAGGAACCTATCCGGGTCCAGATGGCGCACCTGTGAATGTACATCTTGGAGGTCCTGATACAATTACAGGATACTTCGGTGGAGTTGGAATGCCCAATGAATTCCCAATTAAGTGGGCTGACGAGTATCTGAACTATTACACAAAATACGGTGTGAAGCAGGTTCTCAATATCAATCCTGGGAGTGTTCTTGTTGGTTATATGATGCATAAACTTGGGATAGATATGGAGTTCAAGATATCTGTGTTCATGGGGAATGACAACCCATATGCATGTTTGTGGACTTTGATGACTGCCAAGTTATTCAGCAGACAAGATGGAACAAGTCCATTGATTGGTTTCAACCTCTCAAACAGTGTTGACAATAAAACCCTAGAACTTACAGCATACATTCGAGAGAACTTCGGATTTGAGGATGTAGTCCGCTTAGAACATCATATCACTGAAACATACAAGCACATTGTAAGACAACCCTACGATCGCCTCCCGGAACTTCTCGAACTCGCAGATCATGTCAAGAACATCAGTGCGAAACATGAAGGAGCGGTTCCTGAGATTGATGCAGCTCGTGAATACCCAAGTGATATTCTCGACTATTTCAGGGCAAAGACTGAGATTGAAGATCAGGGCCACATGCCGTATCTGACGCAGAACTATTTTGACAAACACAATGCTTTGAATCGAACTGCAGAAGAATTAACTAAACGCGGGCTCACATTCATAGCGGCCGAAAGACTCCACAAGACATAAGGCCATAATAGAAAGAGGAGGACCTTAACAGGTCCCCTTACATGTCTGGTTGAAAAATGTCATCATACATGTTTTGAAGCCTAGTCTTGTGAGCCTCTTCCTCCTTAGCAAGAGTTTCGAAGACTGACCTATGTGATGCATTCGCTGTCAGCTCAGATAGGGATTTGTAGAAACTATTAGCAGCCGCCTCTCGTTTTATTGCCACGATTAAAACATCCTGTGGCGATGAGGATGACCGAAGTGGAATATCAACAAGATACTGATCCAAGTCTAGTTCCTGAACCTCTTCTACTGATGTACAGGTGAAAGTATCACAAACACCTTCATTGAGTGCTGTTTCCAGCTTCTGCTTATGGATCAACTCTTGCTGGGCAAGGTCTTTGAGTAGTTTGGCAGAAGCCTTAAGCTCTGAATCCTCAGCGGCAGTCATATAGAAATCGTGTGCTTCCTCCTCCCTCTTGATAGCAAGGGAGACTAACTTTTCAAAAGTCTGTTGTACTGACACTTATGTTCCCCAAATCTGGCATTGGGAAAGCCCGTATTAAGCTTGATGTTAGACAGCGATACACCAAAGCAACTCTTTTGAAGTGGTTTATTTCTGGTCGATTTTGGAGTCACACGCTTTGGAAGAAGACAATGAACGCTCATTCAACTGTGCAGAAAGTGTAATGATTAGAGTCGACAGGGAATCATCATTACCTGGTTTCAATGATTCTCTCATGAGAGTTGCTTCAGTCCTTGGTGATGGGTTCGTTGGTTCTGGTGAGGTCTGCGGTGCTGCTAGTGGTGGTGTGTTATGCTTGGCACTTATGACTGGAACTAGGGGTACTGAAACCGTCGAGGAATTCAAAGAGAAACGACGGTTTGCAAGATCTGTAATCAATGACTTCATGAATGAATTCGCAAACGATTGGGGGTCTGTTGAGTGTAAATTTCTCCCTGCGATGGATTCTGGACAAATTCCCACCAAAGGTCTACTACGCAATAAGCCTGGAAAGAATCTCTGTGAAGAGTATGTAGACTGGTGCACTGAGAAAGTACTGAATATCAGAAAGAACCTAAACATCTAATCGTTTATTTCTCCTGAGGAACTATCTCTCTCATACCTTGTGGTAGATATTTGTGAAGTGCCTTTGGTATCTCTACACTACCATCATCTCGCTGGTAGTTTTCAATTATTGCTACCATAGTACGAGGATTAGCCATCATTGTACTGTTCAATGTATGAGGGAACGCTTTCTCTGTCCCTCCCTTCTTCAGACGATATTTGATGTTGAGTCTGGTTGCTTGGTATGCTGTACAATTACTGCATGAACCGCCTTCTCTGTATTTCTGTTGCCCTGGGAACCAGTACTCGAGGTCTAACTTCTTGGCTGCAACAATACCTATGTCACCAGTGCATGCGTTGACGATACGATATGGAAGTTTCAATGCTTGGACGAAGTCCTCCTCATTCCTGATGAGTTCCTCATGGACATTCCATGAATCCTCAGGTAGGCTGAACACGAACTGCTCCACCTTGTTGAACTGATGTACTCTGAATATTCCTTTTGTGTCCCTCCCATGTGATCCAGCCTCTTTCCTGAAACATGCGCTCACCCCAGCCAGTTTGAGAGGGAGATCGGTTGGTTCGAAAATCTCTCCCATATACATTCCTGCCATTGGATGTTCGGAGGTTGCAATCAAGTATAGGTCCTCTCCCTCTATCTTGTACATCACATCCTCAAAATCTGCAAGGTCAGTAACACCTTCGTATGGTTCTCGTCGCATCATGAACGGCGGATATATTGGAGTGTATCCCCGGTCTAGAAGCATTTCGAGTGCCATTTGCTGCATAGCAATATCAAGCAATACCAACTCATTCTTCAAATAGTAAAACCTCGAACCTGAAAGCCTAGCTGCCCGAGGAATATCCCCTATGTCCAGTGATTCGAGCAGATCAACATGACTATGATATTCAAAATCGAAATCTGGTCTTCCTCCCCACTCTTTCACTACCTCATTGTCTTCTTCATCCACACCATAGGGCACGCTCTCATGGAGGATGTTTGGGATACTCATCTGAATTCTTCTGAGCTGCTGCTCAAGTTTATCCGTTTCGTCCTCAACTGACTTGATTTTGTCATTGACATCATTGACTCTCTTGACAAGCTCAGAATCATCCTCACCCGACTTCTTCAGAGCACCTATTTGCCTTGAGAGCTTGTTCCGCTGGGTTCTGAGGTCTTGAATTTCCCTCTTTAATCCTCTGACTTTCTCATCAAGCTTGAGGAGTTCTTCAAACTCCTTCAACTTCTCGTCATTTCGTCTTCGTTTTAGATTATCACGGATCAGGTCGACGTTATCTCTGATGAATCGAATATCCAACATCGGATGATTTCACCTGTCAAGGTTGTGTATTCTGAAGTGACTCTGGATTCCAGATAAGTCGTTTCCTCGATGATTCCTTACCTATTTCTCATCCAGCTCTGCAGAAGGACATAGTCTGTTAAGCAAACAGTCAACACAGTGAGGTTTTCTTGCTTTACATGTTTGTCTTCCATGAGCCCCTGCCAGTTTGGCATAATTACCCCAATACTCCTTCGGAAGCAACTCCATCAGATCTTTCTCTATCTTGTCAGGCTTCTTATCATGCTTACTCAACCCAAGTCGGACTGACACCCGCATGATGTGTGTGTCAACTACAACCCCCTCACTTATTCCAAAAACGACAGAGAGCACCACATTTGCGGTCTTCCTACTCACACCCGGGAATGTGATAAGGTCCTCCATGTTCCTCGGAACCTCACTGCCGAATCTCTCAACCAGTTGGCGTGATGTTTCTGTGATATACCCCGCTTTCTTATTGTATGCCCCAAGTGGTCTGATGATCTGACCGACTTCATCAAGATTGGCCTTCCCCATTTTTTCTGGAGTGGGATATTTATCAAATAGTAGAGGAGATATCTTGTTCACACCTTTATCAGTAGCACGAGCAGAAAGTATTGTCACAATCAGCATCTCAAAGGGATTATGATAATTCAGGTACGTCTTAGGTACATCAGGATACATTTTCTTCAAAATCTGGAAGATTTCAACTGCATTACTACTCATGTTTCTACCTTCCTCTCTTCATTTCCATCACTGGGTTCTTCACTTGTCTTTACGATTCCTTTTCGTGCAATCC
>JBHLPA010000247.1:0-4432 GCA_048939935.1 Promethearchaeota archaeon
GGCAGGAACATTTAACCAACCACAAAAATTGGTGCGTTCACTATGTCCTCAGGTAAACGAATAGCAACGATGGTCATAGGCATGATTGTTATGGTCGGGGGGTTCTTCGGTGGTTTCATGCAGTTCTTCTGGATAGACCCTCGTGATGTTGGCACAATTCTGCTCTATGTGTTGGTTGTCCCTATGGTGAGCTTTTTCGTAGGTGCTGGAATAATGTTGTATGGCATGAAAGACTCGTTACCAAGTAGAGGATTTGGAATGTTTGGCATGATGAGATCTGCAAATGAGGCTCCTAAAGAGAAATCATACGTTCATGAACCACCAAGATTCTGTTCTGAATGTGGAGCAAGTATTAATTCTGAACAGATAGAGTGGGTAGGACCCTTGAGTGTGAAATGTCCGTACTGTGGAGCTACACTTGCAACAGAAAAACGTGAAGTCTAGAACAAGGTTCTTACAAGTGGGCATCTATACTAACGATTTCTTCGACGAAATTTGATTGATTGAGTTTCAGCATCTAAGTTCGATGAACTTATGAGGAGGATTCAATCTGCAACTCTTGGAAGGGTGAGTACATGTACAGACCAAAACATATCCTTAGTATTATTATAATCTCTGTCTTGTTTCTTGGGATACCCATTACTGTTAAAGATGCTACCAATGTGATTAGCATTTCAGATTCGAATGCATCTCCTGCAGCCATTGATATCAAACAAATGCTACCCAATCCAAACCTTGAAACTGAGCCAGATGCATTTGTAAACGGAAGCTCTGGGGAGTTTGACTATTCCTATGTCGGACAAACAATGCAACTGAATTGGACTCACACACAAGGCACTGAGTTAGCCTTTCATTCAGATGATGACAATGATTTTCCAAGCTACAATGACTTTGTCTACCTCACCCAGTCATTCGACTGGCCTTTCGAGGAGTTACCTGACTATGCAGAGTTTAACCTGACATATGGTGTGACACTTTCAGGTGGATTTGACACTGACCCAGCAAGTCAAAACATGTTCAAGGTCTATATCTGGTTGATTGACTCCTCAGGTAATTGGGTGAACGTTTACTACAGCAATCCGCCATACACATCAACTCCTCAATATGGGCGTAGTATCCTCAACTACTTTGACCGAAGGGAAGGTTGGGGAGGAATGATTAAAGATTCTACCGGAGTTCAGGAGGACCCACAAGATATACTCACTGTCGGAATAGGATTATCTCCAACAAATGACTTCAATAGCTCACTTGCCAATGGCTCAATAATGGTGGAAGTAGACTCGGTCTATCTCCATTTATTAAGACAAATAGAGCCAGATCCAGCAACTCATCTTACTCCACTCTACAACAAAACTTTTGCATCTAAAACGAGCGACCTTATCCCTGGAGCCTTCAGTACTAATCCACCAGTGTGGGATTTTCTCCGCCAGATGACTAAGGATCCTGATGGAAATCTGTACATGACAGGCGGATGCTTGTCTACATATGAGTTCTATGAGCAGGAGGGACTTAGGAGTAGACATCAATTCCTCATAAAATATGACCCGAAACTGAATCAGAAATGGGTAGTTCGAAATGATAACATGACACGCGGCAGATCCATCACTTATCATGCTGGTAGCTTATACACAACAGGATTCACCGAGTCAGCTGCTCCAGAGTATGATAATCTCATTCTAACAAAATGGAGTCTAAATGGTCAAAAAGTCTGGGAAAGAGAGTGGGGCAATGAGTTTGACCAAGTTGGAGTGGCTGTTGCAGTTCATAATGATAGCTCAATCTATGTTGTCGTGAGTGACTACAATATTAGAGTTGAGGAAGCATATCATAATTCGAGTTTGCTGAAATTTGATAGCTCTGGAACTGTGTTGTGGAACAAACCTTTACCTCTAGTGACGGTTATGGATGTTCCAGGTGATTTATGGTTATTCGAAGACAGACTGATCTTTCTCATGGATGGACACTTGACATGCCTAGATTATGATGGAAACTGGCTCTGGAGCAAAGTTTCAGGTGCTGCGACATGTGATGAAGATGGTAATATCTACTCAGCGGAACAAACTGGTGAGGGAGTGGGTATCAGTCAGTTCGATCTTGAAGGCAATACGACTTGGGCAGTCCTTCATAAGGTTGAATATTCAAATGGATGGGTCGAAGATTTCTCAGCCGCAGACGTTACATTGACACCTGACGGAGAACTCCTGATTCTGGTTCTTGGAGAGCGATATGACCGGACACACTATCTTCTCAAATACAGTCTACAAGGAAACCACCTTCAGACTTGGTCAATTGGAGATTATGTGTGGCCTCCACCTGGAAATTGGCCACCACATATGGAGGTCACCTCAACGGGTCTTGCTTACTTTGCCTTCGTACCAATGACCTCAGATATCTGGACACAGGCATATGTTATAGGAAACTACACTCTACCGCCTCCAGACTTGAGTATTTTTGTAGTATCAGTTGCAGGAGGAGGAATTGCTGTGATTGCACTCATTGGTATCTTTGTCTATAAGAGGAAGAAGGTGTAACAGCACAGTCCGGAAGCTATATGATAGATTATCCTTGAAAAAATGTCGAGGAAAAAACGATGGACCAACGTATTGAGGAACATGCCAAAATAGTAACTGAATGGAGTACTGATATAAAAAAGGGCGACCGTGTCCTGATTCGTGCTACACCAGAGTCCCATGAATTTGTGATAGCCTTATACAAAAAGGTTTCAGAGATGGGGGGTATACCACTTACTCTTATGGTCACTGATGAGATGACCAAAGCTTTCTTTGACGGTGCTGATGATAACACTATCAATACTGCTCCTGAACATTACGAGTCCCTACTTGAGAAAGTCGATGTTATGATTGCGGTGAGGTCTCCAGGGAACACAAAAGCTATGGCGAATGTTGACCCAAAGAAAGTGATACAACGCAGCGTTGCAATGAAGAAGGTGCAGGATCTTTACCTGTCAAAGCGATGGTGTTTAACAGTTCATCCGACGGCAGCACTGGCTCAGCAAGCAGACATGAGCTTAGAAGAGTATCGTGAGTTCGTCTATGGAGCAACTCTACTTGATTGGCAAGAAGAGAGTAAGCTCATGTACGAGATGAAGGAACACCTCGAGCGACACAAGGATATTCGATACGAAGGACCAGAAACTGATTTGTATGCATCCACTGAGGGAAGGATTTGGATTGCTTCCGACGGAAAACACAACATGCCATCCGGCGAGGTTTTCACCGCTCCTGTCGAAAATACAGTTGAGGGGAAAATCTACTTCGACATTCCGTTCCTTCAACAGGGTAAGGTCATCGAAGGAGTTCGACTCACATTCGAAAAAGGTGAAGTTGTTGATTTCTCAGCTGAGAAGGCTGAAGCAACATTAAAAGAGATAATTGAGATAGATGACGGGTCTCGCAGACTTGGTGAGATGGCAATAGGTACAAACAGAGGTATCAAACAGTACACCCTCAATATGTTATTTGATGAGAAAATAGGTGACACAATCCACTGTGCTTTGGGAAGGGCATACAAGGACTGCAATGGAACAAATGAGTCTGCAGTTCATGTAGACATGATCAAGACGATGACTGAAGGCGAAATAACAGCTGGTGACGAGGTCATCTACAGCAAGGGCAAGTACTTCTATGAGAAATAGAAATCATTTCATCAGAGCTTGAAGCTTCATCAAATCAGGCATGGGACCCTTAGCCTTAATCTTCCCAGACATGAAGGCTCGGGTCGGGCTCTGTCTCCCTTCAATGACATTCATAATCATCTCAGTAGTAGTAGTGATTTTCAGCTGAGCCGACTCATCAACACCTTCAACAATCTTGGCGGTTCCGTTCTCGAATATGATATGACAGTTCGCATCACTATCATCAGTGAACTCAAATTGGAGTGTCTTACTATAATTTGCAAAACGTTTCTGATTTCTTGGAAGTGCTGTTTTCCCAACCATCTTCTCAAGTGACTCCATAAGCTCCTCCTTGGCTGGCAAGTCTTCATCTCCTTTGATAGCTTATTCTAATATTTACTCAACTTAAATAATATCGCAAACAAGGTTCGCTAAATTCATATTCCACGATGATGCTAATTGATTGAAGCATGATAGACCCTATCGACCAAATTATCATTGAAAGATTAAGAAACAATTGCAGAACCAGTCTTCAAGAACTCGCAGGAGTAAGTGGAATATCAGCAAATGCTGTAATAAAACGAATTGAGAACTTAGTTGACTCTGGGACCATCGATCGATTTCTCGTTCTTCTTAGTCCACAGATGTCAAATGAAGACACTGCAATAGCAATTCTGGAATTCTCAAATGAACAGAATGAGAAGAATCTTCTTGGATACCTTAGTAGAAATCCTTCAATGTACAGGGTCTATAGACTTCTTGATGGCCGATATATTGTATATGGTATTTATTTTGACC
>JBHLPA010000248.1:0-4421 GCA_048939935.1 Promethearchaeota archaeon
CTGATAATCCAGTTCCATTTGAAAAGATTCTAACCGGGATTGCGACTATTCAGGATGTCCCTGTTGAAATAATACTCTTCAAGGATGATGAAGGCCCTGTTGCGTGTGGCGTAATTCAATATGTCCATCCGGGACCCTTTAGAGATATTGGAAGTAGTGACCTGCCATCTATCATTATCAATCACATTCAGAAAAAACACGAGATTCCATCTTTCATTATGCATGGAACTTGTACCCACCAACAGAATCTAACAACGAAAGAGGACTACCCAAAGGTTCTAGCTGAAATTGACCGGCTCATTGAAGAAACCGAGGTCCATGAGTTGATTTCTGGTCCTCATTGGTCAGATGGGGGAAAATTCAAAGTTTGGACCTTATTTGTTGGAAATGATGTACTCACAATCACTACTAGTGCTCCTGAATTCACAGATGACATCTCGTTAGAAGTCGGGTATGATGCTGCCAATATGATAAGAGAGCATCTACCTCAGATAAATGGTGTAGCTTTAGTAGATGCACACAACTGCATTGATGATACAGCTATCTCAGTAAATCAAGGAGATCCGGAAGCGAGTGAATATGTGGGAACTGTTTCCGAAGCGGTGTTTTCAACTATCAACAATAAGAAGACCAATCTGTCACTAGGAATGCATCAGATTATGCCCGATGATATTAGCCAGCAAGAAGGGATGGGGCCAGGCGGTGTCATCGCAGTCGTCCTTCGACTTGGCGAGAGAGAGATGGCGTTGATATCTATTGATGGGAATAACATGGAACCCGGATTTAGGGAACAAGCCCAGAGTATACTCAAACAAGAAGGGTTTGATGATGTAGAACTCATCACAACAGATACTCATGTGGTAAATGCGATATCACTCTCCAGTAGAGGCTACCCACCGGTCGGGAGATACAAAGCAGAAGAAATCCTTGATAGCATTGTTACATCTTCAGTGAAAGCAAGGGAACGAATTCAACCTGTGAAGGTCGGACTTGGATTTGGTAAGGCACCAAGTCTCAGAACCTTTGGAGAGAAGGGATTTGACACCCTCACCCAAGATGTTGCTGAAGCAGCTGGGATTGCAAAGCAAGCTGGTATTAGAGCAGGCGGCGGGTCAATACTCCTGTACATCCTCTTAGCTTTTCTGCTATAATGCTTCCATTTCGATAGAAGTATATGCAAAGTTCCATTTCAAAACAGTCAGTCTGTTGGTGGCTTAGATGAAGAAACGAATCCTAGTGTGTCTAACAGGAGCAAGTGGTGCAATTTATGGTGTTAGGTTACTCAGAGCTCTCAAAGCGATGAATCATGAGGTTCATGTGATTGTCAGTAAATGGGCTGAAGAAACTCTAAAGTATGAAACGGGAATTAATGCAGAAGACCTCAAGAAAGAAGCCGATTTCTCTTATGACGAACATAATTTGGCAGCGGGACCAGCAAGTGGAACATTTCCAATCGATTCAATGGTCATCATACCATGTTCTATGAAGACACTTGCAGGGATTGCACACGGATATGCAGACAATCTTATAGCTCGAGCAGCAGACTGTAGTCTGAAAGAACGACGAAAACTCATACTTGTCCCTAGAGAATCACCCCTCAACCTTATTCAAATCAGAAATATGGCTACTGTAACCGAGGCAGGAGGAATTGTGATTCCAGCAAGTCCAGCATTTTGGACTAGGCCAAAGACAATTGATGATTTAGTGGATTCAGTGGTGGAGAGAGTAGCAACTCATCTAGGTGTGTCAAAGGATTCTGCTGCAAAGTGGAAAGGGGAATAGCAATGTACCAAAGTTAGATTGATAGTTATCAATCTCAGTAAATGGTTACTATCCCCAAACCAAGGGTGTGCCACAGTGTTCGCAGATAATGGTTTCACCAGGAAGTGCACGTTTTGGAAGTGCAGCTCCGCATTGTGCACACTCTATCTTTCTTGGCGCAAGATCTCCCGTCTTTGCCTGTAACCTAAGCAGAACCTCCCTAAGATTTTCCTTCATCTCTGAAAGCAGCATTTCCATCTTGTTCTCATCGTCACTGGCAACTGAGATTCTTATTTTCAGATTATCCTTTGAAACTGACCCAATCACAACAAATTCTGGTCCAGCAAGAGCTTTACCATAGTACCAGGACTCCGCTCCATTCTTGGTACCACTTTTCTCTCCAACAAACTTCACACTCTGCTGTTCAATAACATCATTCACAATATCAAGCATCTCTTGGATATCAGCATCAGGTTCAATCTGATACTCAGCAGCTCTTTCTGTCTGTAATCGGGTTTCCACTAATTTCTCCAGATCATATATTGACTTGGTTGAAAGATATGCATCTCGGGCAGCCTTTGAGTGTTTTATTGGAATCTCAACTTTACTCTCACCGTGATTATCACAAAGGAGAATTGCTTCGGATTTGTCTTCCTTTTCTTCAATCATTGTCAGATTCACTAAGTTGTGACATTTGTGGCATTCATAGAGTTGTGTGTAGAACCGTTCTATTACAGGAAGATCAGCACCCACAGACAGATACCTTTCTGCTCCGTGACCATTCCAACATTCCATCTTTAGCTGCACAACCTCATCACGCACTTTGGTATCTCTAATTATCATAGGAGATTTGCATTTCTCACATTTGAGGCTCTCTTCTGTTGATGGCATCCTATCAATTTGCTTGTTCCGTTCCTCAAGGTGTTTGTAGATTCCCATTGACACGCTCTTTTTGAAGTCACCATGGACCGGGCAAAGAAGTTTTAGATCTACATCGTTTCCGTTGACTTTGGTCTCCAAGATGCTTGTGACTAAATCGCAGTCATTGCATTTCAGAATGCCTCCGATTATTGAATCAATAGCCTCCTCATCAAGGTCTGATGGCTGAGAGAGGTCCACACTATGACCATTTGTACAACTACATTTGAGTTTGTACTTCATCTTGTCAAGATCTACTTCTTTGATTGATAGCGCGTTTCCACACTCGCGGCAATTCAACATCGATTTCACTATACTGCCCTCAGACATAGCCTCGACAATTGACTCAACCATCCATGCATACTCAGCGGGGAGTTCTTTCTTTGCTTTTCCGTGTGCAGGACAAGAGACCTCAATCTGAGCTTTATTGCCTTTTGGATGAGTTCCTAGTACTTGACACGGTAGACCACACTCATCACAGTGTATTAGACGTTTCACAACAGTCTTGAGCACTGATTCATCTGAAATCTTAGGAACAAATCTGACCTCTTTGTGACCATTTGGACAGCGAGTTTTGATCTCAAGGATTCCTTTCTTCTCCGTAATTTCAGAAACAGAAAAGACTCCGCCACACTTGGTGCAGCTCAACGCGTCGAGAATAGATTTAGAGTAATTTATTGTTCCTTGCAGACCTGTTATCGATGAATGATAGAATGCAGGTATCTCTCTCTTCTGCGGCCCATGTATTGGGCACACGAAAATGTATTCAGCTTTTCGTTTGCCAACATCTGTGTTCATAAGGGACATTGTGGACCCGCACTCAATACAAGTGAAAATCCCCTCGAAGACTTCATTTGCCATACTATCAGCTTGATACCTTGAAATGTCTCTCTTTCCCTTGTGACCATTCATACATTGGCAATAAACCCTAAGTGTATTCCCCCTTAGTTCTCCAGCTTGAACATAGAAGGGTTCCTTACATTTCTTGCATGTGAAAATTGTTTTCTCCTCCACCAGGCGCGGACGTGAACCAATTACAGGTTTACGTAGGTTCTTAAAATGTATTACGTAAGTGTTTATTTACGCGTTATTGGAGATAGAGTGCAATAGTTAGCGTATGTGTACAATACTTGCAACGAATTGGGAGTCTACGGCTCATCTCTTCGACTTGTTCGATATCCAAAGGAGCGCCACATCGAAGACAGACCCAAGAGTCCATTGTATCTGTCAACTCATCAATAGTCGTTGGCAGCATCGCTACGTCCTCACCCAGAGCTTCCACTGATACATTGGAGTGGCGACCATTCTCGGGACCACAAATCAAGATAATGATTGCGACCTTCTTCTGTGTGTACTTACCTTCAGCATAACCTCTGATTGTACCAACGAATTCCCCTCCCACAAGGCGCTCCTCAGTATCAACAATATGAAAATTCTTGGCTGGTAAGATTTTCTCTGCTTTTGTGAACAAGACCTGTGCATTCCAATCCAATGTTTGCTCTTGCTGAGTCTTGTCAAGACCAGTCAAAACAAGGTTGAATGCCTCAGTTGTCCTCTTGGACGGTGTTAGTAGGTCACACACTGAGCGGATCAGATATGGTTCAACACTTAGGGTATGAAGTTGGTCTAAGAAGTCAATGTATGATACAGTGGCTACAATCTTGCCTTGTACACAGTCCTTTGTTGGATATAGAGTGAACTGGGGACTTCGAAACCCGCCAACTTCGATTCGAGAGATGGTC
>JBHLPA010000249.1:0-4414 GCA_048939935.1 Promethearchaeota archaeon
TGCTTTCAGGAATACTTGCTGGTATTCATCTGTATCTGATATTCACATTATATGACCTCGTTGAGGGAATAATCCTATTTGCTATAATGGGATTTGGACTCCTCATTGCATTTGCTGCATTCAGTTGGTTGCATGAGTAGATTACTGTCTTATTCATCACTAGCATCAGATGCTTCTTCACTGGAGGTATCAACAGTCTCAGAGGACTCCACATCGGTTGATGCGGGAGGTTCAGTATCAGTAGCTGCGGCTGCTTCAGGCTCAGCTTTAGATTCCTCCTCGGGTTCAGGTTCTGGCTCAGGCTCTGGTTCTGGACCATAGTGTAGAGCACTTGTGTCCATGATCCCGGGTGAGTAACTCTCCTCCTTCGTGTGCATCATGGCAAAGCCAGCTGCAGTAAGAATAGATCCACCAAGTCCCCAAAATGAAAGATATTCCCAACCTCCTGCGCTAGGAACGGAGTCTGCAAACCAACTAATGAATACAACAAAGAAGAAACCAGCAAGAACAGAAAGGCCAAACATTAGATTCTTGCCTTTTCCCTTTTCAGGTCTGAAGTAACCAATCAGAAGGAATACCATGACAATAGACATTCCACTAATCAGCGAGCTCAATGATCCTGCGATGAAGAGGGATGCTGCAGGAACAAAGAATCCAAGATAGAAGAAATTGAATATGAACGCTGTTTGAATGACCAATCCAAGGAACAGCATACAATACGGATCACTATCTTGTCTGATGTACATTATTGAATCATCCCCATAGCATCTTGATTTTCGTATCTCTTCTGCCAGTGGGTTGTACCAGCACGAATCTTGTTCTGCAGGATAATGTGTGCTCGAATGAAGTCAGCAGGCTTGGGAGGACAGCCGGGTAAATAAACGTCGACTGGAACAACTTTGTCAGGTGGAGTCATCAAGCTGTATCCCTCCCAGAATAAGCCACCGGATGCGACGCACTGGCCAAAAGCAATGACGTATTTTGGTTCAGGCATCTGCTCGTAGATCCGTCTGAGTCTTGGAGCCATCTTCTTGGTCAATGAGCCGGATATCCACAGAACATCAGTCTGTCTTGGACCAAAGAGTGGTAGCATTCCGAATCTCTCAAAGTCCCAACGAGGCGCAATACCTGCAGCACCATCAACCATACAACATCCGATACCATATTGCATAGGCCAAGGACTATGAGCTCTTCCCCATCGTAACATCCACTTTAGAGGAGGCACATTCTGCAACCACTTCAGAAGAATAGGTGCAATCCGACCAAAGCCATTTCTAAATAGATCGTAAAATATCCACAAGAAATACTTACCAATTCTTAGAATGAAAGGCAACCAGTACGCGAAGATTTTTCCAGGATTGGAAATCTCCTTTTTATCCCATTTATTCTTGGCAGCTCTTATGCGAGCCAACCGATTCGTTCCAAAGTACTGTGAGGCATAGTTAGCAAACCAGATACCTGTTGAGTGGACATGCCCACCGTGGCGTTGAGCAATCTTGAAGATGACAAAGCTCTGAGACCATGAGAACATGTAGAACATCCTTCGCTCATCCTCAAGGAAGTAGCCCATCATTGTGACTCCTGTCTTGGAGTTCACATAACCATCAATACCAGCCTTGGCTGAAGCTTGTTCGAACTGGAAATCATCAAGTACCGCAGCCAAGTTCTCAAGGGGTGCAAAAGCTTGGCCGACCACCAGCGTCGGACCCTTCTTCTTAATTTTCATTGGATAGTAACGTAGATTCCACTCATGCTCACCGACTTCGTCACCGTAGACGACACCGCGATACATCTCTGTAGCTTCTCGGACGACCTTTACTCCTTCTTCAATCTCTTCTTCATCGCCTTCATACACAACCATAATGGAACCATGATGAACTGGTATCGGAAAAGGCCCTTCTCCTTCCCAAATTGCCTTCTTGAGATCCGTGTACTTTGATTCCTCAAATTTGATGGTGTAGGGGAGAGGTCCATCCTCTAGAATCTTCTCGATTGCCAAGACCATCTGATAATTTTCCTCAAAACTTGACACTATCACCTTCATTGGTGTGAGTGGTTTGATCTTTAGAGTCACCTTTGTGATAATACCTAAGATTCCTTCAGTATCACAGAAAAGGTCAAGATCTTTTGTCTTCACGATTTTTCCATTTGGTAGGACAACCTCGAAGCTAATGACATTCTTGTTGATATTCCCGTATTTGAGAGAACCAATGCCATCGCCGCCTTGAGAAACCCAACCACCAACGGTCGCAGATATACCAGATGAGGGATAGCATCTTGTATCCAAGCCCTCTCTGTTCAATGCAAATTGCAGATTCGCCCATGAGATACCTGGCTCAACTGTGACTGTTAGATTTTCACTGTCAACTTCGAGAATCTTGTCCATTCTACGCATGTCGACAACTATTCCGCCCTTGCGTGGAATGGCACCACCATAACCTGATGTTCCTGCTGCACGTGGGACCAATGGGACTTTGTATTTGCTTGCAACTTTATACAACGCAGATATTTCCTCAGGTGTAATAGGTTGCGCAATGGCATCAGGTTTTGTGTTCATAAGCCACCCTACTTGCTTTGGAAGAGAACCGACATCCTGACCAAATAGAATCAATTCGTACTTTTCAGTGATAAGACGCTCTCCAAAAATTTCTTCGAGTTTCTCTTGCGGTTTTTGTTTCAGGACCATTAGTCCACTCTCCAGCCCATGAATAGAGCCGCTTACAGTCTGTGGCTTGGAAAGTTGTAAGATAAAAACCTAGCGAGAGGCAAAAAATGTAACAGTATCATTTCAAAAATTAATAAGACTGAAGTGGAAAGGTTTTAAGGTGGTTTTCGTTGACCAGTCTGCGTCATTGACACGGAGACCGGAACCATGGACTTTGCCGCTTTGAATGAACATCAACTCCAAGATTATGCCTATACCTGCGCACAATGTAGCTTCTGTCAAGTCGGACACGGAGCATGTCCTACATACAAGGTAAAGCGTCGAGACACCTATTCTGGAAAAGGAAAGATGCTATTGACACGAGCTTTAATGCAGGGTCGCATCAAACCTAACGAAGGCCTTGAAGGTCTAAGAAATGCAATCTTTGGGTGTACACTATGTGGGGGTTGTGAAGAGGTATGTCAGGTTGACATTCCCTTCGTTAAGATCTACCAAGTAATGCGTTCTGAGTTCATGAAGCGAGGGATGTGGCCAGAGGAGCTGCACATGGCAAAGGAAACTCTTCTCAAAAGTCACAATATCCAAGGACAGGCACAGATGGATAGAATCGAAGGCTGGTCATACTGGACCCCCAATGAGGATGACCTGTTAGATAAGCAAGGAACACCTGCAAAAACAGCTTTCTTCGTTGGTTGCGCATCATCATTTCGAGGTGTATCAATTCAGGCAACAATTGCATCCACCTTGATACTGGATAAGATTGGTGAAGAGTATACTCTACTTGGTGAGGAAGAATACTGCTGCGGCGCACCTCTGATTATGTCCGGAGATTTCGAAGGCGCACGCGTTCTTGCAGAGCATAATATCCAGAAATACAAAGAGCTAGGTGTAGAGCGGATATTCACGAACTGTCCTGGGTGCTACAAGATGTGGGCACATGAGTATCATGAGTTCTTGGGAATTGATCATGGTTTTGAGATACTTTATGGTTATCAATACCTGGCAGACTTACTTGATAGTGGAAAATTGAGTGGTCTTAGCACTCCACTTGACATGACAGTCACTTTTCATGATGGGTGCGACGCAGGTAGAAACTCAGGATTCTTTGAAGAGCCAAGAAAAGTACTCGAATATCTTCCCGGTGTAACGTTCGAGGAGTTGCCGCACAACAAGAAAAACTGCTTCTGTTGTGGATCAGGTGGTGTGCTAAGGGCCTACGATGCAGATTTTGCTTTGAAAATTAACAGGCTTAAGGTAGAGGATATTGAGGCAACAAACGCAGATGTTGTTGCGTCAGGATGTCCATCATGTGTTGATTTTATGGCCGATCAATTACCACAGGCCGGTTCCAATAAACCTGTAAAGGATCTTGCTGTATTAGTCGCACAGGCACTAGGACTTACTTGGGATGGTCTTGAAGAAATATACAGCTGATATGTAGAAAAGACGACTTGGCTAGGTTTCGACATGTAAATATGTCACCATGTTAAGCTACAAAATGATGACTGCAAATTCTGAACAGCAAGTACATAGTCAAAGAAAATGGATCTATGAGGAGATTGTAGACCATATCCCCCCGTTTCGATGGTTACCACCCACATGGGATGTAATCGCACAATTATTTCTAGTCGAAGCTGTTGGTATCTTCGCGTTCATCTATTTCCAAATGCCTATAGAATCAGCAATCCTTGGTTCACTGATCATAATGTACACAGTCATCTGGTCAGCAGGTTGTTTGTATGTCATACC
>JBHLPA010000250.1:0-4412 GCA_048939935.1 Promethearchaeota archaeon
ATATGTCATGAGGTCCTCTATGACTGGGAAGTGCTATTAACCCAAGTCCTACATTCACTCTTCGATGTCCCTTGGGAAACACCCATGTATACCCTCCAGGTGTCTGTTCTTGATTCCAGAAGATCTCGAGTAGATTGGGTCTCTCAAACGTGCGGTCTGGAAATTCGAGGATGCTTCGCCATGCAACCATCATATCTTGTTTCTCGATGAATCTATCAATTGGAGAAATTGATGGCAGCTGTCTTCTGAGCATACCGGGTGTCCCAGTGGCATCAACAACTATTCTTGCAGTGAGGTTTCGATCCATTGATTCAGTATCTCTTCTCACTTTCACTCCGCTGACTTTTCCATCATTGAATAATAGGTGCTTCACTCTAGCAGAGGTAGATATCTCTACACCTGCTTTTTCTGCCAGGTTCAAAAGCCATTGTCCAAACCTGTGCCTGTTTAGAGTGAAGCCCCGAATTGTTGGACCATCCAGTCGTAGTCTGTTCCTTCTATCCGGTGCTATCAGATCCATACTATCGACAGTGTGTTCAATAATATTATTGGGAATATCAGGAAGCCCAATAATCTCTTTGAGTGTTGCTGGATGATGTGCTGCTAGCGCGTCGCCACAGGTCTTATCTCCGATTCTTTCTCTTTCTTTTCTGTCAATCAATAAGACTGAGTGACCTCTACTAGCTATTGTGAAAGCAGTAACTGTACCAGCGGTACCTGCACCAGCAATAATAACATCATAGTCGACCATTTTTAAAACCCAATTGAGCAGAACTGATTGGCAATTTGAACCAAGCAAGATAAGTTCTGCTGACCAACTTCAATAGCTCAGTTAGTTATTTGTAAATACACTTACAAATACCACCACGTAATTATTATTACCTCAGACTCAAGACGAAAAAACAACATAAATCCAAACACTGGTCAAGGGATGTGAGATTGCACGCTGCAACAACTGAGGCTTGACCAACTGATGACAGCAATTGATCCCATAGGCGACAAAATACCTAAGACAAAGGACGCACTTGTGAAAATCCTGGAGCAGACTGTAGAGGGTATCGCTATCATTGGAAAGGACATGAGGATAGAATACATCAATGATCGAATCTGCAAGATTCTAGGTCGAGAGAGAAACGAAATTCTAAATGTAGTCTTCACGGAGTTTGTTCATCCTGATGATCACGACTATCTTCTGGAGCGTTTTTCCAGCAGGCTTGCAGGTGAGGAGATTCCGCCCATATATGATACCCGAGTTCTTCATGAAACGGATGAACCTAGACATTTGCAGGTTCGAACAACTGTCTTGCAGAATGGTAAGTACGAAATAAAGATACTTGCGCAGGTTCGTGACGTGACAGAAGAGCGTAAGACTCAACATGCTCTCTCAGAGTATGTTATGAAGTACTCAACATTGGTCGAAACAATGAACGAGGGTCTTGGGATTATAGACCACAAAGGTAACCTTGTCTATGCAAATGCTTCTTTGTGTGGAATGCTTGACTATACTGAGGATGAACTCATCGAGAAGACAGTTGCTGACATCATGCACGGGTACGATCTCGACGAAGTATTTGAAAAAATAAAGGAGCGTATGACCAACAAGCCTGGTCACTATGAATCCCATCTTGTTCATAGGTCCGGGAAAAAGATTCCTGTCATGGTTTCCGCATCTCCACTCCACAATGAGGATGGAGAGTATAGGGGAAGTTTCGCAATCTTCACAGACATAACAGCACAAAAACGCCTGAAACAAGATCTCGAAACAGCTAGAAACAGAGCACTACTATACCTTGATCTGATGGGTCATGATCTAAGGAATCACCTACAAGAAATCCAAATCTCAACAGAGCTACTAAAGTATAGGATAGAAGACCCATCAGCCCATGATTTCTTGGATCGCATTCTCCATGCTGTATCGAAGTCCTCTGGCATCATTTCTGAAACTAAAACTATTGAGAGTCTGGTGGAATTACCTCTATGTGAAAGACTGCTTGACGAAACTCTCAACGAAACTGTGATGGCTGCGATTTTGTATTTTGATGATGTTGAGTTTCAGATGTCACTACGCACTTCGAATGCTCGAATTCAAGCAGACTCCTTTCTTGAGTTGTTGTTATCTGACCTGTTATCACATGCCTGCGAACGCTGCAAGAAGGATAAAAGACTGGTCTGGATCAGCCTTGACGAGAATAATGAAACCTATGCACTGACCGTCAGTGACAATGGAGAAGGAATGTCAACCTGCGAAAAGACTAGATTGCTTGAACCTGGTCAAACGACTGTAGGAATTCGACTACAACTAGCTCGTTTAATCGTTGAGAAGTACAATGGGACCATCGAGATTATTGACAGAGTTAAAGGTAATCCGAGTCAGGGTTCGACATTCAAAATCATATTTCCGAAAATTCACTGAAGGTAGATGAGAGGATTTCCTATCTATTTTAACCTCACGTTTCATTTGATAGAACAATTAATAAGTTGAATAAAGATTATTTATCATAGAGGGACTTGTGAAGTTTCGTAAAAAGAGTGGTGTTGAGATATGACGAGAACCCGGATCTATGTGGACTCTGTGTTGGACCGGGACCATGTGAGAGTCCTGATTTCTACCGATGGTAAGACGGAAACAGCCATTGTAATGGAGAAGGAAGCACTGGAGAAGCTGCTGAGAGATAAGGAGGACTTCTGGGAATCGGTCAATATCAGACGTAAAGGTGAAACTAAGCGAGTAAAGATGCTGAAACGGAAGATAGAAGGTGAAGTTGTCACATTCCCCGAAAATGAAACTCCTTTCTTCGAGAAGCTTGTCAAGGACTATCAAAGACCGCCTAAACTTCTAGATGAAAAACTGGTCAAGAAGGTAAAGAAGCAGCGTATCAAGGATGGTTTGAAAAAGCCAACTAGGTCCCGAGGGACGCTTCGAAACTTACTCCTCGAAAGACAGGAAGAACTACGAAAGCGAGAACCCCAGAGGAGGATTCCTCGAAGGAGGAGAGTGGATCGTTGACTGTCTACCTGAAGACACACGTCCTCCCGCAAGGCCGAGGTGACTGTATTGTCCTTGAGCTTCCGTATGATGATGGAAGACAGCACCTTGGATTCATCGACTGTTATCAGTTTGAGATACTAGATGAATATCTCAAGGTGAATGATTTGGATGATCCTGATGATATCGATTTTATCGTGGTGACGCATCCCCATTGGGACCATATAGGCGGCATTTTACCTCTGATGGAGATGTACAAGGACCGGATTGATAACTACTGGGAGAGTGGATTCAAACCCGGGCGGTCTGTGGCTCTGACTCATAGTTCCATCATTAAACTGGTGGAGAACACTCCGACCATCAAGTTTGACCTCCCAAGGGCGGGTGACTCTTTCCAGTTCGGCAGTCTGGATATCCACGTGCTTTCACCACCTGACCCATTGATATCCAGTACATCATCCGACATCAACAATTCATCAATCGTATTGCGTATGACCTATGGCACAGCAACGCTGTTGTTTGCTGGGGATGCACAGTTTGGAAACTGGGCACATAGTTTTGTGAGTCACCAAGACCATCTTAGTGGTAGAATCTTGAAGGTCTCTCACCATGGCAGCAAACACGGGACCTTTCTGGAAGCATTGGAGAAGATAAGCCCAAAGATAGCTGTCATCTCAGGTTCAAACGACATAGATGATGAGGCTGGAGAATTTCCGCACGTAATCACTATGAATGCCATCAACGCATTACCTGTGGAACATGTCCTCTGTACAAACCAACATGGGTACATCACAATACGATCGACAGCCAACTCATGGCACTGGATCTCACATGGACAAGACCCCGACCTTGAAATAAGAAGCATGCAAGAATATCGTGCTTAGATTCAACTCGTCCCGAACTTACTATCTAATCATCACTCACTAAAGAACGAATACACCCTGGTCAACATAATTTTGGGTTCAATGTAAACAGTAAGCAAATACACTACCTCGATCACTCCAATGGCTCTATAATGGGCCACCAAAGGACTCCAAACCTTATGGCATTCACGTCGATGGAAGTACGTTTGATGACTAGTGGTACCTGCGTTCTGGGGATCCACTAGGCAAAGTTGAGTTGACATACTCTACATCAGGTCATTCTATTGAAATCGACAATGATCCTTTTAATTCATATACTTGGAATGAGAATCTATTTCTCACTCTTTTTTCTTGGAAGGCACGGATTACTTGGATGGAATTATCTCCCTTACAAATCTCATCCTGTTTGGTGACAACGATAAATAAACAGACGACTACTTGTCATTCAAGTACCAGAATGTTCCAAAGATAGCTCCGAATACTACCACAAGGCCGAAGAAGAAAAAGATGTATGCGTTCGAGTTTGATGCTATGGTTAAAAGTAGTGGTTGGAGAGGAAACAG
>JBHLPA010000251.1:0-4389 GCA_048939935.1 Promethearchaeota archaeon
GTCCGTTTTTCTCAGCAATGGCTAAAGTCCTCGCATTTACAATAAGCCATCCCAGATAGTCAATGGCACGAAGATTGGGACTTCCACAACATCCAACGCCCTCCATATATTCCAGCTGGATATCAAAGGCTTCTGCAACCTTTATCATAGCAGCTTCATAATTTGGATAGTTTGCAGGTACACTACATCCCATGTATAAATTGTAAACTGGCATCCTATTCACCACCATCCACGAGCTTTCCGGTTCTTGTTTCTTTCAGAGTGTTCTTTACAGCATCGACACCTAGACCGGGTACTTCGGGCTCGAGACCCATGTCTTCTCGTTCCCAGTCAGCTGTCACTGTATAGAGCTGACCTTTCTCAAGTAGTTCTTTACCAAGACCCACGATAGTCGGTGGAACTTTTCCCTCTTCAGCAGCCAAGTTTTTACAATCAAAGAGAATGTCAGTGACTCGAACTTTCTGAGGACAACGTTCCTGACATTGAAAACATGTCAGACAGAGCCAAATCTCGTCAGATGATAAGACCTCATCACGCATTCCTAAAAGTATCATCCGAATCAACTGATGCGGTTTGTACTTCCAGATATTAGCAATTGGACATGCAGCTGTGCAAGTCGAACACGCAAAACAAGCTGAGAGTTCCTCGCCATTTGGCATACTGTGAATTTCTTCACGAAACTTGGGATCGAGTTTTGACATCTCAATAGGATCAATCAATGTGGCTGGAGGCCCAGCCGATTCTTCTGTTTCAGCCATGGGTGTGCACCACACATATGTGTAGGCGAATAGCCAGTTAGGACAGCAATTTGGAGACCCATATTAAAAGTTTCCAGAGACGACGAATAATTAGATTCACTGCTTCGGAAGTCCTTTTACATATATCAGACGAAGAAGTGCTATCGAACACAAACTGATTGACAAAACATACGCAATAGGAGTGATGATTCCCCAGGATGTTGGAGGATACATTATTCCACCGATAATAGCGAGGACAATGCATACTAAGCCAGCAAAAATGAAGAGTGGTTTTCGGTGTAATGACATGATTTTGGTCATGCTCAAGGGGCTCTTAGTACTTTCTATGTCATGGAGTTTCGATTAACCCATGCAGTTTCTCTATTTTGGCCCTTATTTGTTCAAGCAAGTCTATTGAAGTCTGATGTAGAGTTATGCTTGACCTAATCAGGTAAGCCTTAAGGTCTTCAGTATCTCCCTTCATTTTTGAAAGAGTCTGGCTGTTATCGCCTAGTAAACGTAGACTGTTAGTAAGTGCAACTTGGAATCTGTCATGCTCAGTAATGATTTTCTCACGTGATTCATCGATGAGAGCAAGAATTGATGCTATTTCTAGAGATATTCTCTCATCCTTCATCTGAGAAATCCTCCTCCGCAACGATACGAGTTACAGTGCCATCACGAAGCCAAGTTCTTGCATTGGCTATAGGAATCATGGCAACGTCCTCTTTCTTGAAAGGGCCATAGGTTTTTTCATCAAGACCTAAGAAAGCATCATCGATTGCACGTAGAAATCTCACCGTAACATACTCGATTGCTGCAGATTCGGGTTGTGTCTTAGTTTCCTTCCCGGCTTTGTCAGTCTTCTTTCTCTTCTTCTTCTTTTTTGGTTTAGCACCAGCAAGGGAGTCATTTACGAATTCTGTGTGTCCATCAAGAGCGCGTTGAACCCTATTGTATAATTCCTCCTCAGCTAATGTCATGTCACCTCTTGGTCGATGTCCCGCCAAAGCAGCTTTCAAAATCTTCTGCTTTCGAAGATTCAGTAAGTCTTCAATCATAAACTCAAGATTGAGTGCTTCTTGTGTCAATAATTCTGCCTGGACCTGCTTGTCTGCATCTGTGGAAGCAAGTGCCAAACGGACGCTGGAAAGATAGGACACCATTTTGCTTAGTTTGAGATCACCTAAGTCTTGAAGACCTTCATTCTCTAGTTCGTTTTCCCAGACAGACTTGATATCATCATATCCAAGGTCACTCAATGATTGCAACTCCTTTGCATAGCGCAAATACTGCAGCAGCTGTAGGGAGTTCTACAGACTCTCCCTGATAAGGCCCATAGGTTTCATCACGAATTCTGAAACGAGGAACTCCTGGAGATTTATGGGTGAATTTGACCTTGATTGTACCTTCATTAAAAACTGTACTATCTTGAAAGGGATTAAAGACATCGAGCTCGTCCCTAGTCAACTGGTTGACCAAGAATCCAGTCTTTCCATTTAGACTCCCAATAAGTCGAATTACTCTGTGAATATCATGAGTGACCGGACGGTCTATCTCGCCGCCGTAGAGTTCTGCTGCTTTTTCTGCAATCTCTTGCCACGATTTCAGACCAATATCTTTCGCATCTTTACTTAATATTGGAGGATTTCTCCGAAGACCATCTATGGCGGCAATCTTTGCATCTTTGCGCTCTTTGTTTCGGAGTATTTTGGCCCATCGTTCATCACCATCATAGGAATCTATGTTTCTGATGAACTCTATCATGGCATCGGCAATCTTTCCTGCCCAACCTGGAAAGACACGGTCTGGTACTCTATTCAACCTGTCTTGAGATACGATTACTTTCTCTGTGTTAAGACCGAGACCCATGATATAATGGACAATTTGAATCCGGGCACTAGAGTCGAGTGAGTAGACTCGTGGATCTCGAACACGAACATGATACCCTCTATGACCACTATAATTTAGTTGAATGGATTCAGGGTCAAATCCAAAATCATCTATAATGAACTCATCATAGAGCTTCACAGTGTGTTTCTTAGCTTCTTCAAGACATTTCTCACAGACCCACTTCCTTGTACTGAAGCTTGTGCCATCACAATTAGGACATCTTTCAGGAGGGATTCCAGTTCCTGTTTTATGGCAACCATCGGTATTGCATCGCCATGCATCATGGTCCTTAGCACAAGGCAAGTCAAGATGATCAGCATCAATATCAAAGACGAGCTCAGCGCCAAACCATTCTTTTTCATCCATGTGACGCGCAACAGGGATTTTATAGAACGCGGCTGAATGATAGACACTGTGGGGAGCTACAGTAACTAAGCCTTTCACAAGTTCGCCACGATTCATATAACCAACATGTCGTTTCCATGTTGTTGCCTGGACATCAGTCGAACCACACTTAGGACACTCAGTGACCTGCGAGAAAGATGTTCCTGATTCTCCGCATCCGGTATTCTTTCTCTTTGGACAGAACCAGTAATATTCCCAACTCTGAATGCCAAATTCGCGTGCCTGTATCTTTTCCGGAACATCAATAGTATCCGGATTTGATTTATAGTATTCATGGAACATGAATCTCAGTTTCAGGACTGTACTTGTGAAACTCTGATTCTTATTCGACATGCACTAAGACTCCTTGAACTGGTACCGATGTGTTCGGGACCTCTTGTTCTTCTACCTACGTTCGACACGTGGTGCAAGAACGAAACTGATACTTCCAGCTTCTGCTATTGGGAATTCTAGCATCATTGGCTTGTTTGACGTGAACTGAAGCATCAGACTATCACTTGCTATGGCTTTGGCTATCTCTGTGAGATAATTGAGAGCATACATCGCCATCGACTTACCTGTAACTTTCAACTGGAAGAGTGCAGGTGCATCGCCCTTGGTTGTCAATAGAACGTTGGCTTCACCAGTATCACCTTCTCCGGTGAAGGTAAGCTCTTCTGATTCAGCACTGATTTTCACATGACTGGATACAACTCCAATATCCTTGATTGCTTGTTTGAAAGTATCAGCCATTAGTTCGGCCTTTACATCGAATTGAATTCCTGGTTTCTTTGTCTGTTCATCTGGTGGGGTCAGGAGTTGGAGTTTGAACACCCTATTTGCTTGTCCAATCATCCGAATTTCGAAACGCTTCTCATCGGTATCAAGAGTGAACTCGAGATGGTCATCTCCCGTCATTCGTTTGCTTACTTTTACGAGCTCATCAATGCCCAAGCAGATGTCATGATCTCCCTTGCATGAATACTCCTGGAAAATGCCAGAAGGAAGGGTTAGATCAACCATTGCAGCCTTTGATGAGTCAAGCTGACGGAGTGATATTCCAGAATCGGACACACGGAAATGCGCCTCTGTGAGCAATGTTGCTAGAGCGTCTATAATTTGCTTCCATGTCTTGGTGCTATCGAGAGTAGCGTGAAACATGCCATTATCTCCAATCATGTGTTTGATGTGCGGACTGGAGCTAGTAGACCTAGATGATGGAAACCATCAAGGCGTTCAGTGCCGCGCATTAACTTTGGACAGGATTCTCAAAATAGATTACACATTTTAAGTGTACTTCTCGATGGATTTATTCTCCCCTTTATAGGTGGAATGCGGTCACCCATCAACCACTCATTGCCTTAGTTACTTTCTC
>JBHLPA010000252.1:0-4383 GCA_048939935.1 Promethearchaeota archaeon
ATCGTGTACAACTAGGACAATGACTGATCAATATGTGAGTCGAATCCCCGCAATTAGTACATGTAAGGCTAGTATGATGATATTCGGGCGCATTTGGCATAGGAAGACTAAGCCGATTTTCAGCACCACATCGGTAGCAGAAATAGCTGAAGTCGTGTTCCATGGTTTATCGACCACTCCTCTTTTTCCTAAAGGATGTTAATAGAGTTGGTGTAATCTGCGCTCTTAGTAAATACTTCTGTGGTTCTAATAAGGTAGGATTAACACCATATTGAGGAAGTGAATAAAGATGCTAATTCAACAACAGAACACGAAATTGATGTCATTATTACTCGTGTTCCTCACTGAGAATTACTTGACCGAGTCTCGACCATGCACTGTTTGTGATACAACTTCCCCCCGGTTCGGGAAGTGTTTTTTCATTAATGGACAATGGATATGTGTCGAGTGCGTCATCTATCGGATAAATGGTATAACCCACCCGTGCTAGTCCCCGCTCAACCGAACAGTGTAAAAGCAAGTAATGGAACCTCATTCTAGTTAGGTGGTTCCATTGAAGACACGAGTTCAACCTCATCTGCGAGTTGGAGAAGGCGATGTAGAAAAACATGTCATTATCACGGGTAATCCCGATCGTGTACCTGTGATTGCTTCTAGGATGAAAGATCCAGAAGAGGTTTCTCGATATCGCGGACTAGTAACATATCGTGCATATACACCAAAAGGCACACCAGTCACAATCTCTGGGACTGGCATGGGAGTGGCATCAACTCATATTTGTATTGAAGAATTGGCAAAACTTGACTGTGAAGTAATCATTCGTCTTGGAAGTTGTGGTGGTATTGATCCGTCAGTAAAGACTGGCGATGTTGTGGTTCCCTATGCTTCCGTTCGTGATGAACGTGCGAGTCTTAATTATGCACCAATGGCATATCCTGCAGTTGCTTCTCCTAAATGGTTCCTTGCCCTTCATGAGAGCATCTTGAAACTATTACCTCCTGAACGAGTACATGCAGGAATAAACTGGACTTCAGATATTTACTATGTAAATCCTGCACTCAACCAACTGGATCTCTGGACTCGAGCTAGAGTGAAGAGCGTCGAGATGGAGTCTTCCCTTGTATTCACCTTTGCACAGACCCGCGGACTGGAGGCTGCTGCTATTCTCTCATGTGATGGCAATCTTCATGGGGCGCAAAAGACAGAACAAGCATCTGAAGACGAAAAAACTGGTGAACAAAATCCGTTGTTGGTAGAAGCTATTGCAAAGTCGCTTGACGCCTTGGTGATGGCTATAGATAAGGTGGCAGAAACAAACTAGATTCATCAACTGGTGTAGTAAATGGTCTCTGGAGATTCAGAAACCAAATCCAAATCGAATGTCAGGTCTTACTTGATAATGAAGGCTGAGGCTCAAAAGGCACTCAAGCTCGCGGAAGAATGGTGGAAGGGTAGATCTGTCCCTTCTTACGTGAAGATTCAAGGACTTGATATGAAAGAGGTAGAAAAATTTACACAACTTTACAACCGCTGTTTTATTGCGTCACCAGATCCATTCTGTCCCCTGCATCCAGAGGAAGCTAGACGGCTAGATCCAGAGGGGATTTTTATCGCTAGGTTTGCTGGTAAAATGGTTGGTTTCATTGCTTGTTTTGTCGAAAAGACAGATGATTCAATATATGGTGAGATTACTGGAATTGGCGTACTTCCTTCAAGAAGAAGAAAAGGTGTTGCTACGGCCCTAATTAAACGTGCAACACAGTATTTCATTGATTCTGGGGTGGAGGATGTATATTGCGAAGTCTATGAAGAAAATATCCCATCTCAATCTTTGATTATGGCTTATGGATTCGAAGAAGTTGGTCGCAGGGACATTCTAATGGATACAACTTCCATTCGTGAAGAGGACAAAGACCTACCTGGTGGCAAAATAATGAGACGTTTGGGTCTCAGACCTCGTCCTGGTTGTGAGTCATGTAGAGATATCTGATGGATTACTGATAATTGCAAACTGGGCAGGTTTTTAGTGGAGTACTACATTACCAGAAGTACCATGCAGGATTCAGGGAGTCAAACTGGACTAATTCGAGATTCACATCCTCGAATCACATTACGAAATTTTGACAAAGTCAGTAACCCTAAATCTATCCATGGACTCTACCCGTATCGTGGGAAGATGTCCCCACTTGATGCAGCGCATGTTGTTTCACAGCTCTCTTCATCTGCAACTCTTTTAGATCCCTTCTGTGGAACAGGTACTATTGTGTATGAAGCGCAAGCACATGGTATGAGGGCAATTGGTGTGGATAACAATCCATTAGCCTGTATTATTGCTAGAGGAAAGACTGAGAGATACGACGCATTATCAATGTTTGATGATTTGGAGTCTGCTATTTTCGATGCATCAAATATAGAGAATTTTACTGAAATGCCTGCATCTCCAGCAAAGTTCTTTCATCCAGAAACTGCTGATCAGATTATGCGGATGATAAAACTCTCCACTAACTTCTCTCCATATCTTCTCTCAGCGCTTTATGGTGCAATCTGTGTAGCAGCTCGTGCATGCAATGGATGGTTGTGGACATCCACATCAATTGGTCGTATTAATGAACCATTACGTAGAATTGATTTCTACTCAACATTTCGGAAAAAGGCAAGAAAACATGTAGAATTCCTCAATGATGGTCCTTCAGTAGCAATACATACCCATGATACGCGTAAGATTCACGAGATTATTGAGGAGAATTCTATTGATATCGTCTATACTAGCCCTCCATATTTTGATGCTCTAGACTATACAAGTTATTACTCGAAGATTGTATTTGAGATTCTTGGTATCGATAGAGCTGGTGTGCGTAAAGGCCTCATCCAGAGATACTCAACTTACAGGAAAGATATGAAAGAAGCCCTGGTTGCAATTGACAGAGTTGTTCATGATAATTCAGTAATAATATTCGTTGTTGGAAACCGTAGGGTCAGAGGAGAATTGATTCGAGGATCAGATTTCTTCAAAGAAATCGCACCTTGGGATTATTGCTATGTGGCTGAGAGAGAGTACACCAAAACAGCAAGTGGCATCTGGGATGAGATAAACAAGACACAACGAAAGGAGCAGATGATTGTCTGGGATTTGAGTAATGGGGGTCCAGTCTAAGTATGACTCACCACTTGGTTGTGATTGGGGATAGTACCAATATGGATGAGATTGATGATTCTTCTATTCACCTCGTGGTGACCTCACCACCCTATTGGAAGTTGAAAGATTATGGTGATGAACAGGGTGTTGGGAAGAAAGCAACAACCTATGAAGACTATTTCAAATCAATTTGTAAGGTCTTTAGTGAGTGTGTGAAGAAGCTGGTACCAGATGGAAAACTCGTTATCAATATCATGCCCATTCTACTCACAGGAAAGAACACAAAGTTCAACAGAAGGGTCACGAAGACAGTCTTACCTGAGCTTGAGGAATTCATGACCTCACTGGGAAATGTGTACTTTCACTCATTGTATATCTGGGACAAACGAAAAGCTGTCCGGTTTAGCTCCTGGGGCTCCTATCCATATCCACCCAATCTCCTATCGACGTATCCTTATGAGTGGATCATTGTTTTTTCCAAAAGTGGCAAAAGACCTCCAATCGACTCCCAACTGAAGGAGGCTTCTGTCATTTCGCACACTGAATTTACAGAATGGGTTCAAAACTCAATTTGGGACTTTCAACCGGTATCAGCTAAACAGGAGAATCATCCTGCACCATTTCCTGAAGAGTTGCCTCGGAGATGCATTCGTCTGTACTCGTTTGTTGGTGATACAGTGTTAGATCCTTTCGCGGGAAGCGGTACAACTCTCAAAGTTGCTCGTGAGCTTGGACGCAACTCTGTTGGATATGAAATCAATCCTGACTATGAAGATATCATTCGGAAGAAACTCGGAGCAACCGGAAAGGATACTGATGACAGTTTTGAATTTCTATCGAGATGAAGCCAAAGCTAATTAATCCCTAATTCACTAGACTCTCATCGGGTAAATGAAGGAACACACCACACGAAATGTGATTGATTAAGGGAGGTCCACACAAATATTGACATATGATGTCATAGTGGTTGGAGCTGGTCCTGCAGGCTCAACTGCTGCATATGACTGTTCCAAGCAAGGTCTTAAGACACTGTTGCTGGAAAAATACAAACTTCCACGTGAGAAACCATGTGGCGGGGCTGTAATGTATAGAGCACTCCGCATCATTGAGGGAAAGATGCCTCGTGATTTGGTTGAACAGAAGATTTACGGCCTACGATTTATTCTCCCGGATGGCAAGAAGACTGAGTTCATCTCGGACAAAATGATAGGGATTACAGTCTTTCGAGACCGTTTTGACGAATTCCT
>JBHLPA010000253.1:0-4293 GCA_048939935.1 Promethearchaeota archaeon
CCATCTGTAGATAATTTCTGAGTAGGTTGCCCTACTATGACAGTTCCTCCCATACTGCGAATCTTCTTTCCAGCTTTTAGTCGTTCACCAATAATGGAGTGATGAAGAAGAGCTGAGTCAAGCCGAATCTTTGACTTAGTTCTTGCTGCCAGCCCCACTCTGGCCATTCTCTCACCAAGAGGAATTATCCATGCAAAGAATCCTGGAGCAAGTTGACGACCGTAGAACATCTCAACTAGATCACCTTCAATTTCAATCCCCTTGATTTCATATTGATATGCTGGAAATCTACTTCGTTTGGGTATTGTTGGAAACCCTACACTCTTTGCAAGAACAGACCGTACACCTTCCGCAATGACCACCACATTGGATTGGAGAGATTGTTTGCTTGTCTTAACAGTCTGCGTTCCCCTCTTGGAATGAGATATTTCCTTCACCCTACTACTAGTGACAATCTTGACACCCAAGTCCGTTGCCCTTTCAGCAAGCCATGAATCAAATCTTCTCCTATCAATAACGAATGCCTCTCGGCGTCCACGTTCAATGAAGATTGAATGCCCTGAAGGTGAATGAATTCTTGCCCCAGCAACTGTGTTCTGAATAACCTCCTTTGGAGGTTGGAGCTTCAGAGCCTTGAGCCCTGATGCACTTAGTAACCCTGCACAATGATCCGGTTCTCCTACCTTTTCATGTTCTTCTAACACGATAACACTATGCCCACCTTCAGCTATCTTTGTAGCTGCAAGAACACCTGCAGGTCCCGCACCAACTACGATAGCATCAAAGTCCATCGAAAGACCCCTGCATACTGAGCATTGGGCACGTTTTTAACTCTCCCCTCAGAAGAACCTTCGAGCCCGAATAATATGGGGGATAGCTTCATTGACTGAGAGAACCTTCGCCTACAAACAGGTCATCGTTGTACGAACCGATCTTGGTATGAGTAGAGGGAAAATCGCAGTCCAAGTCGCTCATGGGTCTGTTTCAGCAGCTGAGCAAGCGAGAATACACAAACAAGACGTCTGGAAAGCATGGTTGCGTGAGGGCCAGAAAAAGGTGGCTGTTAAGGTGAGTTCTGAGGAGGAACTCATAGAACTAAGACGTCAGGCAATAGATCACAGTCTTTCATTTGCACTGATTCGAGATGCAGGAATGACTGAACTACCACCCGGTACAGTGACAGTTCTTGGGATTGGACCCGCTAAGTCAGAGGTCATCGATGAAGTGACTGGGGAACTGAAACTGCTATAGGTGGATACAATGATTGAAGCACACCCTCTTGAGAACGCATTGGGGATGGAGCTCTATTCAACCGATTTTACTGGTCTTGGTGGAAAGCTAAAGACGCGGTTCGAGGACTTTCTCGTTGAGGAAATATCGATAGACCAACAGATAATCAATGTACATGAGTGGTCTGAGTCTGTTGAAACATCTCGAATGGTTGAAGGAAACTCTGATAGATTTGTGACATTTGCAGTCCAGAAAATGGGTCTCTCAACAATGGATGTTGCCAATATTCTGGCTTCAAGCCTTAGGATATCACGAAACTACATCAGCTATGCAGGTCTTAAAGATAAACGAGCCATTACAACTCAATTGATGAGTGTCCCTTCCAGCGCTGTTGATTTGTTACGCTCAGTGGAGCTTTCCAGAGTTGATATCCGTGACATCTCATATACACGACACCCGATTCAGGTTGGAGACCTTTGGGGTAATCGGTTCACAATTCTGCTTAGGGACATCAATGCAGATTGCGATTCAGCTACGAGCGCTGTAAATCAGATAAAGAAACGACCATTACTAAACTACTTTGGGGTACAGAGATTTGGTCTGACCAGACCGAATACACATCTTGTTGGCAAGGCTCTGATTAAAAGAGATTTTGAAGGCTCTGTTAGAGCGATGTTATGCACTCTCAGCGAGTTTGAATCTGAGGAACTTCGAAACGTCAGACTCCGACTTTCAGAGGACCTCACACCTACTGAGAAGATAATCGATACTTTTCCAGATGACCTGGGATACGAGAAAGCTGTCATGAAGGAATTAATGAAGCATCCTGGGGATTATGAGAGAGCAATTTCCAAAGTTCCTCCAAGAGTCCTTACACTTCAGGTACATGCTTATCAATCATATATCTTCAATCGCCTTCTCAGCCTGCGCACAAAGTCTTGTATCTCTATACAGTATCCCACTGTTGGGGATTTTGTCATTAAACTTGATGAAGCACATTCCGGACGTGATACATGGCTCTATGTCACAGAAACCACACTTGAGAAACGTTTGGCTCAAGTGGATTCAGGCGAATATGCACTTGCCCTTCCAATACCTGGTTACTCTACTAGATTACCCCCAGTGAAGCAGTCCGATCTACTAATACAGATTTTAAAGGAAGAGAATACGCTCTTGAGAGACTTTAGGAACTCCACGATGAAATCATTGAACTCTCCCGGAGGCTTGCACCTTGCATCTATATACCTACAAGATTTGAAGGTTTCATGTTCTGAAAAGGGGCTTTTAACGAGTTTCTCCCTGAGAAAAGGATCCTATGCTACAGTAGTAATGCGTGAAATAATGAAAAATCATCCAATACACCGAGTATGAATCAACGTGACCTACGCCTTCTTTGACCTAGTTCTTCCATCCGTTGGTCAAACTCATCAGGAGATTCACCCTCTTCCTCTTTCTTTATCCGGTCATCCTGATACTCAAAGAGTACAGACTCTCCCATAATTGCCGATACAATCTCTCTCAATTCATCAGTTGAGTACTGAATCCGCCCTCTGTCCTCTCCTCGAAGCATCACAATGCTCTCCTTCGAACCATCAGGAAGATACAGGCTGTTTACTCCCACTTCATTTGCTGGTTGAATGAACTCACGTACAATCTTTCTGAGCTTGGGGGGTCCTTCGACTACCATTACTTCTCCAAACCTCTCAGAGAGTTCCCTAACAAGAGTTTCTTCTGCGAGAAACACGTCTTTTCCCTTCTTCTTTAGAATGAGAATTAACTTTCCCTCAATTCGTGTGGCTCTCAGGAGTGTTATATCATCTAATGTTGGATAGTCTTTTTCTCTCTCTAAGAACCATTTACTCATCTCTATATCAAATGCAGTGATTTCTCCTCTGTCAAGCTTGGCCTGACAACTTGTGCATAACATATCCGATTCAAGATCGAAGGTACATACAGGTAGTCGCATTAGTTAATCCTCGCCCATCTCGAAGGCACAGTGAAGACTGAGCTTCAGGCGAGAATCAACAGATAATCCAACTACTTTGCCAACGTAATGTCAATTGTTGATACGTTGAGGTCACTACCCTTGTCCGTCTGGACAGTTGTAGTCCCGATTTCTATGCTCTTCACTATGAGGTCGGAAATGAACCTATGACGCGTTATCTCTGCAACATCAACAGCCCTGCTGATTAGCCTGCCCCTTGCCTTGATGATTACTTCATCTGCGCCCTTGTTGAACAAGGTCACACAAGCCAAGACATAGGACATGACATTCTTATTACCCACTAAGATACAGTCCATATCGTCATGGGCCTTGTCCGAATCGGCTTTTTTGCTGCTCGACTTTCCGCCGGTGTTTTCCTCCGTCAACCGAAGTCTCTCCGCCTACTACTGTTGCCAATAGACCACAAAGGGACTCAGTCTGATATAGATTTCGTTTCCTATCATAGAGTAAAATCTAGACAAAATCATCATCAGAAGGAATCTTCCTAACATGGCGCTTTGCCAAACCTTTTTCTTGGCTTGGTCTTGGCACACATCTCGGGAAGTATCAATAAATGCCGAAGCTGACATTTCTAGGATCTTGCAGAGAGATTGGTAAATCCGGATTTCTTGTTGAACAAAAGGATGAGAGCGTATTGGTGGATTATGGTGTCAAATTCACGGATCCACCAACTTTCCCTGACATGGTGTCGACGGAAAGCTTACAGGGAATTGGACTCACACACGCTCACCTAGACCATTCAGGTGGTATTCCCAGAGTGCTGACTAAAACTGAGGCATCTCTATTTTGTACACCTGCGACTCGTGACCTGAGCGTTCTTCTCCTTCGCGATATGTTCAAAATTTCCAAAGGACCACTTCCCTTTTCTCGGAAAGATATTGCACTTGTCAAAAGACAATGTCAAGCCACACCCTATGAACAAACAATACCACTTGGTCATCACTTCGAGATGACACTATTCAACGCTGGACATATTCCAGGAAGCTCCATGGTATCAGTAAGAGTTGACGGAAAGCGGATTCTCTTCACCGGTGATTTTAATGCAACAGAGTCTCAAC
>JBHLPA010000010.1:0-17367 GCA_048939935.1 Promethearchaeota archaeon
ATTGTGGTCTTGTAGTCTCGTTCGAATACACCAGTGACGTAGCGGTTGACAAGAGTTGTCTTTCCGACGGCACCCTCTCCGATGACCATCACCTTAAACAGGAACTGGTAAGAATCTGGAGCGGTTCCGGGTTGTGGAGCCTTTGGTCGTCGGTTCCTAATCTCAGTGACTATTTGGCTCTCATCATCAGACGCAACAGCTGTGACCACGACCTCCTCAGGGGTTGGTTCAGCTGCAAGCGCTTCAATGTCATCAATCGCCGTCATATCTGCAGTGGTCTCTTCAGCTCCAAAGAGCTGGTCAAGGAGTGCCTCAGCAGCTTTAAGCGACTCCGCACCGTCATCAGACATGGTGGTCTGAAGAATCTCAGCAGCCTTATCTCGGTCTTCGGACTTAGCAAAACCGGTACCTACGACGGGTCCAAATGGGGACTCCTCCTTTGCAACTGTAGGCTCAAGGGTTTCTGTTGGTTCAACCGTTACAGGTGCCACTGCCGCAGGGGCTGCAACTGCCGCACCTTTCTCAACAAGGACAGCGGTCTCGGGGGTTGTCACCTGTCTGACCTGTCCAGTAGAGTCTGTCCACATCAGGACAATAGGACGAACAATGACGGTTCCTTCCTCCTTAGGAATCAGACGAATATCCATAAACTTGCTTTCACCTGGGAGAAGGTCAAAACGAAGTTGCTGCGGTTCTACATCCATGTGGTCCTTTGGGAACCAGTAAATTTTGCCTGATATACCGTTGATAGGTTTGTCACTCACATTATAGACAGCCACTTTCCCACTGAGTTCAGTGCCAGTCTTTGCCTCTGGATTGACTTCAAAGGTTGGGATGATCTTGTAAAGTCCTTCAATGACTCTCAATGGAGCCTCAGAAATGCCCACTTGTATCTCTTTTCGACCATCACCACCGGCATCTCCGACATTGATTGCCAGGATCTTCCTGCCGATATCAACTGATGCCAGCGGATTGAGATCAGCCATGTGAAGGCTGTAATAATTAATCTTGAAATCTGATGTAGCCACAACGACCTCATCCTGATGGTCTGCGTTGAGCTCTTCAATCCTGATTGACAGTGCTTTTACATCCTCAAGTTTGGAGAACAGGTCGAGTTTGCTCTCTTCATTTCGATAGATTCGAATAGAGCCATCATGGGTGACTACACCAAGCTCCATCTTCCTATCGCCCAGGACATCACCAGCAGCCACAGAGATGACTGGGCTGGGGAGTTCGATGACCTCAATCTGGTCAACAGAATGGTCGCGTACTTTGAAGACTCTCAGGGTACGGTCCCTGTTACCTGTGACAATCTCTTCAATCTCATCTCCAATCACGTCACAGGTTCCAATTGCTATGGGCATGTCATCGAGCTGGTGTTTAACAAATTGTGTCAGGTTGTTTTCTGTGTCCATCTGGAGAATTCTGAGCGTGGAATCACTGCCGCCAACTAGAATCTCATTCTTCTCATCACCGGTAACATCAGTGACATAGACTGTTGTGACGAACCGATCCACTGGATATTGCGCAAGGAGTTCAAGCTGACCGCTGGGTGCGTATCGAAACACCTGGACTGTACCAGCTTCACCTGGGTTTTCATCACCACTAATCGCCCGTCCAATGACTAGTTCCATCTGTCCATCGTTATTTGCGTCCGCTATTTTGATTGAGAGAATACTTCCTTCAACATCATGCTGTGCCAAGAATGAAATCTCACTCTTATTTGCATCATAGAGTCGAAGGACACCGTCACGACCGCCAGTACAGAGTTCAGCAGAGCCGTTCCCGGTGACATCTCCTACTGCAATAGCACTTGTGCTCTTGTCATCCTCTATTTCGAACAGAACTTTTGGTGTTCCCAAATCAGCAACCTTCCTATTGATACGGCGGCTATGGTACTATCTACTATTTACCAGTGCCTAGTACAGATATTGACAGCAACGAGTGCCTTTTTTTACTTTGCTGGGTTGACCTCCCCCATTCTTCAGAGGTGTTGAGAGCGCAGCATTTAACAGATTGAGCTATGCAAAATAACGCGGTAGCTACGATGTCCAAACTCTCAGTAAGAAATATCTCAAAATCATATCCCAATGGTGACCTGGAAGAAGTTGAGGTACTAGACAACATCTCATTTGACGTTCATGAGGGTGAATTACTTGCAATTGTCGGGCCTAGTGGGTGCGGGAAAACAACCTTACTGAAGATCATCGCAGGATTGCTAGAACCTGATGAGGGAAAGGTATTCATTGATGATGTAGAGGTCAAATGTGGACACAATAGAGTAGGATATATTTTCCAACAAGAGTCACTGTTTCCGTGGAGGACTGTGCGACAGAATATCCAGTTTGGTCTTGAAATCGCAAAGGTCAATGCGGCTGAGAATAATGCGCGTGTGAATGAAATAATCGAGATTGTGGGAATGGAGGGTCTTGAAGACAACTATCCCCATGAGATATCAGGTGGACAGGCTAGAAAGACCGAGATGGCTCGTAGTCTGGTTGTTTCACCGGACATACTAATCGCAGACGAGGCACTCTCTAATCTCGATGCACAGACTAGAAACTACCTACAGGAAGAGATTCTCCGCATTCAAAAATCAACAGGATCAACCATTCTCTTTGTATCACACAATGTTGATGAAGCAGTGTTCATGTCTGATAGAATACTGGTATTAAGCAACATTCCTGCAAAGATTATAGCTGAATACAAGATAGACATCCCGAAGCCACGAAACAGGACCTCACCTGAATGTCTGGTCTATAGAAGCGAGATTCTCGGCGTTCTCAAGGTTGAACAAGAAAAGGCTATGAATCGGGCTAGACAGAAACAGTCTGTCTCCACTTGAGTAGTTGTTTCTCAATCAAAAGAAAGAATGACGAAATCAAGAAGCCAATCAGCCCTATAAGGAGCATACTGACAATCACTGCTCCAGTTCTACCAACCTGTTGCATTATGAGAACAAGGTAGCCAAGACCCAGTCCGCCCCCAATCATCTCTGCAGCGACAAGACACATCCACCCAATGCCAAAACCAATTCTCAGCCCTGCAAATATCTCTGGACCTGCGGAAGGGATTACAATCTTCGAGAGTATCTGCAGCTCGCTGGCACCAAAGGTTTTTGCCGAGTCTATATGAACTGGCTCAGTTCGTTTTACGCCAGTCACAGTATTCGTGAGAATAGGGAAGAAAGCTCCAACCCAGATGATAAAGACCTGTGCACCTAGCATGTTCCTATAGAACATGAGAATTGCCAAGGGAATCCAGGCGATAGGTGGAATTGGACGTGTCGCTTCAACAATTGGACCGAGAATGGAATCAGCTAAGCGGTACCTTCCTATTACTATACCTAGAGGGACCGCAGTGATAATTGCAAAGAAGAATCCGATTACAACACGGATTAGACTCATCCTCACATGATCAATCAAGAAATGACCTTCGCTATCGCCCTCAGTAACCAATCGCCAGAAGGCTGCAGCAACATCTTCCAAAGATGAACCTGCAATTGAAGAGATGATTTGCCAAAGTGTCACCAAAATCAAAAGTGGAATAATCACTTTTAGAATAATGACTCCACACGCAGTAACGACTGACTTTTCCTCGGGACTTTTCAGCCCCGACTCTTCGACTGCTTCCGAGGTTGACATAATTCTCGTGTAATCCAGATTTTGACCTGCTTTTCTGTCTGTCGCTTATCAACAGCAGAGTAGAGAGTCTTCAATGTAGGTTTGGTTGATAAACCCATCAAGGAATTGTGTCACATTTGAGGGTACATTATCAATTTGGTTCTGTTGTATTAGGAAGTCCAAGTACATCTCAATCCCAGTTACATTAACTCGATAGTCGAAAATGATGCGATTGAATGCCGTTTCGACGGGCGTAGCATCCATCTCAAGCCAATCAACTGCAATTGCTAAAGCCTCTGTGGGATGCGTGACAATCCAATCGGTCGCTTCTTGGTGTATCTGAACAACTTTTTCGACAATATCTGGATTCTCCGAAAAGAATCCATTTTCAGTTCCTACAACACAACAGGGGTGTCGTGGCCAAATATCGCCAGACAAGATTAATGGTACAGCTTTACCCTGATACTCAGCAAGAGCATCGAAGGGTTCCCAAACAATAAAAGCTGGATTCTCAGGGGTAAGTGAGTCAGCCATAAGGGAGGGGGTTGTGGTCAAAGCGGTGATATTATCATAACTAAGGCCAGATTGGTTGAGGGCTAATCGAAGAAGAAAGTTTTGGACAGTGGAGGGTCCTGGTTGATACACACCTTTTCCTGCTAGGTCTGCAACGCTAGTGACATGTCCTGCATCATACTCTGATTTTGAAACCATGATTGCAGATCCTTCCATATTAGCTGCAGCAAGAACTGTAATGAGAATGTCTTGGTTAAGGCGTTTAGTTAGAGCTGGGGCGACTCCCAGATAGCCCATATCTATCTGACCACCCGCAAATCCATCCATCTCTTGCGCTCCATTTCCATATTGAACCAAGTCTACAGTGAGACCTTCACGTTCAAAGTAACCATTAACAAGTGCCACTCTGAGAGCTAGCTGATGAAGATCTTTTGATAAGTAACCAATTCTAACATCTGGGACAGGAGTAGGATTCCAAAAAGCTACAAGAGCAATTGACCCAACAACAATGGCGGCGAGAACAAGTGCAACGCCTTTTTTCTGATCCACTTTCTACTAGCCTCGAATAAGGGGTAAATAATTCGCATATGAGGGTTGAGATTGGGGATTCTTGTTCCATCAACTTGATTAGTTCTGTTTCACAATCTAAGAGTATGTCACTCAGAGATCGTATACCTGATCAGCTGAAGATTGGGGATGATGTGATTTCAATCACCATAGAGGACGATGTTGCAGTGTATCCGACGAGTGACTATATTCTTCTCGAGATATCTCACAACGCAGGAAGGGTCAACATTCCAAAGGTAGCGAACACCCTCAGAGACCTAGTAAAGAATAGTAAGATGATGGTCGCAATTCGTGGTTTTGGTTTCAAAGGCATTGGTCTTGCTGTCAGAGTGGCTCATGAATTGAAAATCAGAGAAACCAAATTCACATACCAGATGACCTTTGATACATTTGATGCATCGGATCCTAAAACTGACCGACCTGTGACTAGTGTTCAAATCATAGTTATGCCACCAGAATGACAGTTTGGGGAGATTGGTCCAATTGACGGATACTCACAAGGACTCTTCAAAGGTCAGAGTAAAGCTATCCAAGATTCAGTTTCCAGAAGTGTGTCCAGTCTGTTTGGAAGAGCCAGAAGACCTCGTATTTGTCACAGTTGTCGAAAAGGTAGGAGATGATTATACAACTAGTTCATGGGCGAAACAAGATAAGACAGACATCGCTCTAGAGGCTGCCAAAGGAGTGACGACATTCAATATTCCAACCTGCATGCGTCATGGAAGTAGAAGTGTTCGTTCATTGCGTACGAAACTCATAGCGGCTCTTGGTTTCTTCATCTTGTTTTACCCAATATTGTTCTATCTGCTTCGCATCAATGTAGCACTTGTCTATGAAAGATCACTGACTCAACCGCTGCTTGGATTCTTCATCACAACATTCGCACTTTTCATGATTCTCCTTTACGGTCTCTTCCCAAGAGCATTGGAACGATCAATTCGTTTTCACAGAGTGATTCGTACAAAAGACATGGTACTACTATCAATATCAAGTTCTGAGTATCGACGTCTCTTTCTGGAACTGAATGGGGTGGCTGTGGAAACAGATAAAGACGAGGATTCCAAAGTTGTCGATTAGTCGATTGGTAACTTTCAAGAGGGGCCAGTCCATGAAGAAGACAGGATTCAGGAGTAATCTAACTTGAGGATGAAGCAGATCTTCGTGGTACTACTGACATTGTCATTGTTGATGATTGCAGGAGTTGGTATTCTTTCATCTGCTTCAAGGGGTTTTGGTATGCAGTCAATTATGGTGAGTTTCAATCATGAAAATACAATAGCACAGTATCAATCACACGCCTCTATCCTCATCGAGAGTAATGCAGATTTTGCCGCGCTTGGAGCATCGGGAGTGGGCACTCCGTCTGAACCATATACATTCGAGAATCTTCAGATTTCTGCTATTGAAACCTGTATTGAAGTGCGTGACACGACTGCGTATTTTGTCATTCTCAACTGCAAACTTACAACAGCAGAAGTTACAAACCCAGTGATTAGGTTTCTGAATGTAGAGAACGGACGAATCGAGCAGTGTGAGGTCAATGGGGGAGCTAGTGGTCTCGAGCTAAATGAAGCGATGGATTGTTCTGCAATAGAGAATTCGTTTTATGGGTGCTATAATGGATTACTGTTTTTCAACAGTGCAAATTGTACCATCACCGAAAACAAAATCCACAACAATCAAGTTGGTGTCAAACTTGATTGGACAGAATACTGTGATATACTCAATAACACAGTCTATTCGAATTTTGAATTTGGGATTGAGATCGCCTCTAACTCAGACAACAATACGTGCTATGGTAACTCAATAGGATGGAATCATGTCAGAAGCGATAGTGAACAGAATGCTATTGACAATGGAGAGGATAATTTATTCGATGATGGTTCCAGTATTGGGAACCTATGGACAGACTTCAATGAATCAGAGCCGTATCAAGTCTACGGAGATGCAGCAACAATCGATCATTATGCGGGATTAATGGAAGACAACATAGATCCAGTAATAGTCCCACAATATGATACTGTGATAGATGTCGAATCGGTTGGCAACTCGTTGACTTGGCTTGTGGGGGATGAGTTCCCAGCTAGTTTCATAGTTGAAGAAGATGATGTGCAAGTAATATTGGGTGTCTGGAACGGAGATCAAATCACTATCGACTTGGACCATCTCAGTATTGGTATTCATGAAGTAACGGTCACAATCTATGATGGTGCAGGTAACGAGGCATCGGATGGTGTCCTTGTTTCGGTTGTGTCCTTCATCTTGGGAGGAATTGGGACTGAACTCGTGATGATAGCATCCGCAATCACTGTTGCTAGTTTTTTGATTATCGTTGCCCTCATGAAAAGACTGTCTTAGTTAATCTAGTTCACTTCTAAAATTGTGCATTCTATTCATTGTAGGCAACTTTCAATAAGGATTAGAGCAAATAATCATATAGCTAGTATGAATGTGGTTCAACAATGAAACGAGGGGTAGCGACGGTTCTGATAGTCTTTTTAGCAATGCTGGTATTTGTTGATTTTCAATTCATTGCTCGTAGTGAGACACCTCCAGAACCAGATAGAATAAGCCCTATAGAAACAACAATATTAGCACAATACGAAAAGGCAGATTCTATTTATATTAGAAGTAATTCGGAGTTTGAGTTAGTTAGTGCATCGGGGACTGGGACACCCTCAGATCCATACGTAATCAAAAATCTGGAGATCAATTCGAGTCAGACCTGTATTCGTGTTGAAGACACAACAGCACACTTTATCATTTCCAATTGCAGACTGGAATCATATGGTGGTGGGTTTGCGGTCAATTTCATAAATGTGGCAAATGGTATGATTGCAAACTGCGATTGCAGCGGAATCGGTGGTATTAGCATTGCTGATTCAACTAGCGTCAGTATTGAAGATACTATAGTCTGTATGTCCAGTATTGGGATACATCTCAATAGAGATAGGAATGTAACTGTAAAAGGATGCACCTTGTTTTTTAATTACTGGGGAACTGAGCTTCAACAGACAAGCAATTCTCTGATTCTGGACAACCTCATCTACGGAAACTGGCACAATGGGGTATGGCTCGATTCCAGCACCTATAATAACTCAGTCTATGGAAATTCAATCGGTTGGAATAATGTAGTCAATCAAGGTTATTCTAATGCAAGAGATAATGGAGGGAACAATCACTTCGATGATGATGTAAGCATTGGAAATTTATGGTCAGATTATGATGGTGTGGGAATCTACATAATTAATATTGAAAACGGATCAATCGATTCATTCCCTCAAAAGTTCGAGGATAATATAGCCCCTGTGCTAGAACCAGTCGAGGATGTGATGATTGATTTTGACACCGTTGGAAACATATTGACTTGGGTTACATATGATGAGTATCCACGTGCATATAGGATTCATGAGGATAACAAGGATTTTCCAATCGCTCCATGGATGGGCGGGAATATCACATTTAGCTTGGACCATCTTGAGAAAGGACCTCATGAGATTAACATCACACTCTACGATGGCGCAGGAAATGAAGCCTTAGATAGAGTGCGCGTCCTAGTTTATTCATCAGATTTTGGAGGAGTTGGAACAGAGCTTGTAATGATAGCTTCATTAACTACGGTGATTTGGTTTGTAGTCATTCTTACTCTCATAAAGAAATTGTCTTAACAAAGTTCGATAATTGCCGATTGTTCTTGCTTAGAACGTGCTTTATTTAGGCACTTTTACTATGTATATGGGCGTATTTCCGTTCCGAGTCGAAGTCGACCGAGAAGAGACCGGATATCAAAGCGTTCTCCTCACGTACACAATAGCTGGAGAGGTGTCGACTCTTGTGCTTGCACATGCTCTCCAGCAAAGCGTTCATTTTCTGCGAGAATTTGTGTTGAAGAAGAGATAAGATGGATCATGCTGACGGACTTAGTTTCCGTGAGTCACCCTTTTATTTTGACCAATCTTCCGTAACAAGAAGTTTATCTATTAACACCTAACCAAATTTGATAATCCACTTCAATATTCGAGAGTTTACATGGCTCTTTGTTGGATGCGACCATTATGGATTCAAACGCTGTCTATCTACACAAAATCACAACTGTCGTTCCAGAGAAATTCTACACCCAAGAATTCGCCTTGAATTTTCTGCTGAAACTCGCAGGAGACTCCGAGAAAAAGAGAAAATTACTAACCAAACTATACAAAGGAACACAGATCAAGAAACGTCACACTGTGATCGATGATTATGACAAGGATCCATCTGAGTACACATTCTATCCTAAGAATCCAACACTGAAACCTGAGCCTTCAACTGCTCAGAGAAACGACCTCTATATCAAAGAAGCAAAGCGACTCACACTGAAGGCAGCAACACAGCTATTAGAGGAGACACCTGAATTTGACAGGGAGAAGATAACCCATGTGATAACTGTAAGCTGCACGGGATTTGTTGCACCTGGATTAGATTTCTTCCTCTCTCGTGACCTCGGTCTGAAACCTTCTGTCCATCGGTACAACATCGGATTCATGGGGTGCCAAGGTGCGTTTCCTGGAATGAAACTCGCACGGGATATCTGTATTGCAGATCCTGAAGCTCGTGTGCTCCTAGTCAATGTAGAACTCTGTTCGGTTCACATTCAGCAAAAAGAGGAGATGGATATTGTCGTTTCAAACGCAATCTTTGCTGATGGGATATCTGCAGCGTTGATATCAGCTCACAAAGATGATGTCAAGGGTATAAAGTATCGAATGGACAATTTTGCCACTAGCTTTGCAGCAAATACTGAGAATGATATGGCATGGAGAATTGGTGACACTGGTTTCTTGATGAAGCTCTCCGTGTATGTCCCCCAGATTGTCAAGGACAATATCAAGCCCCTCATGGATGGTCTCTTCGAGGACTCTGGTATCAAACAAGAGGAGATTGATATCTGGGCCATCCATCCAGGTGGGAGGTCAATCCTAGAGCGAGCTGAGGAAGCGCTAGGGATAACTAAGGATGACTTGGATGCATCGTATAGAATCATGCAAGAATATGGGAACATGAGCTCCGCGACCATCATGTTCGTCTTGGAAGACATTCTGAAGGACGAGAGAAAGAAAGGCAAAGTGTTTGCGGCAGCATTTGGCCCCGGAATAACCGTTGAAGTAGGATTGATGGAGAAGATTGAGGGGTAAAATCCCACGGCTTTCTTTCCGTATCACTAAATACATAAGCAGCCCCCAGCGAGCCACCCTTGCATACTCTCCCAATGTAGGTGAGATTGATAATGGCGATGGACTTCGCAAAAGGAATTACTGAATTTCGCTGGCACGGTCGTGGTGGCCAAGGTGTTGTCACCAGCAACCAGATGCTAGGCAAAGCCGCTCTCACTGAAGGCAACTATATCCAAGCCTTTCCAGAGTTTGGTCCGGAGAGGACTGGAGCCCCTGTGAGGGCATTTTTGAGAATAAGTAAGGAACCCATCCAAGTGTATGCACAAGTATACCACCCGGATGTTGTGGTCTGTATTGACCCTACCTTACTTGATGTTGTTAATCCTGCCGAGGGTCTCAAAGAGAATGGCACTCTTGTTGTCAATAGCCGTGAAGAACCTCAAGCCATCAGAGACAAGTTTGGTTTCAAAGGTGGCAAAGTCGTCACGGTAGACGCAAGCACTATAGCAATGGAGGTTATGGGTCGACCATTCACGAATATGCCCACCATGGCAGCAGCAGTCAAGGCCACAAATATAGTGGCTGTTGAAACTGTCATCAATGAGGTTCTCGAACGATACCCCGGCAAGGTTGGAGACCTGAACAAGGTCGCTATTGAAAGGGCTGTTAAGGAGGCAAAAGTCGGATGAGCGAGAAGTACAACGAGATCCCGATTGCTGGTAATATCATTGAGCCCGGCAATTCTAAGAATTACAAGACTGGTGGATGGCGTGCAGAACGTCCAATCTTCAGCGAAGAGAAGTGCCTCTGGATAAAGAATGGCACATGTGGTAGGTGTTGGATCTTCTGTCCAGACATGGCAGTTATTCTGACCGAGAAGGATGGAAAGTACGCTTTTGCATTCAACTACGACTACTGCAAAGGGTGTGGGATCTGTGCCAATGAATGCCCTACTGACGCGATTGATATGGAGAAGGAGTGATTGAGATGAGTGTACCAAAAGACAAGATTACTGTTGAAGGTCTGACTGGTGATGCGGCCATTGCCCATGCACTCAAACAATCAGATCTTGATGTTCTAGCAGCGTATCCGATCACACCTCAGACAATCATAGTAGAAGACTACCAGCACTTCGCCGCAAACGGTGAAGTCAAGGCACATGTCATCCCTGTAGAATCCGAGCACTCTGCCATGAGTGCATGTGTTGGAGCCTCAGCTGTGGGAGGTCGAGTGGCAACTGCTTCTGCTTCAGCAGGACTGGCCCTCATGTGGGAGATCCTCTACTGTGCAGCCTCAATGCGGATGCCAATCGTCTTCACTGTGGCAAACCGTGCGCTGTCTGCACCGATTAACATTCACAATGACCATTCAGACGGAATGGGAATGCGTGACAGTGGGTTCATCCAACTCTACTGTCAGAGTTCCCAGGAAGCCTATGATACAACCATCATGGCATTCAAACTTGCAGAGCGCCACGATGTGTTACTACCAGTTATGGTCGGTATTGATGGGTTCATCCTCAGCCACAATGTAGAACGTGTTGAGATGCTCCCTGATGATGTGGTTCAAAAATTCCTGGGAGTGCGCAAACCCTTCATTTCGCTTGATCCTGACAACCCCATAACCATGGGGCCACTCGCACTCACTGACTACTACTTTGAGTTCAAGGAGCAGCAGGATGAAGCAATCATGGGAGCGCCCAAGGCATACAAAGAAGTCGAGGAAGAGTTTGCCAAGCTGACAGGTCGAAAGTATGGACTCTTCGAGACCCACAAGACAGACGACGCGGACATCATCATAATCGCCATGAGTACCATGGGAGGAACCGCCAAGGTTGTTGCTGATGCCATGCGAGAGAAGGGTGACAAGGTGGGAGTGATCAGACTCAAGATGTTCAGACCATTCCCAGCCAAGGAGCTTGCCAAAGTCCTCGGAAAGGCAAAGGCGGTTGCTGTCTTTGAGAAGGCAATGTCCTTCGGAGCAGCGACACATCCACTGGCTCTGGAGGTCAGAACTGCCCTTTACGATGCCAAGGAGAGACCCATGGTGGTCGACTTTGTTGTTGGACTGGGTGGTCGTGACGTTCCCCCGACAACATTCGTTGAAGGGATTGAGAAGACGAAGGAGTACATCAAGAAAGGTAAAGCTCCAATGTACGAGACCTTGGGGGTGCGTAAATAATGGTTAACAAACCAGCAGTTTCAATCAAGGATATGCTCAAGCAAGACCTGATTCTGAGTTCCGGACACAGAATGTGTGCTGGGTGCGGAGCCCCGCCTGTGATCAAGCTCATGGGCATGGCTCTGAGAGGGCCTACAATTGTCTGCAATAGTACAGGTTGCCTCGAGGTCGCTACTACAATCTATCCATATACTGCGTGGAAGATTCCTTGGATTCACGTTGCCTTTGAGAACTCAGCCGCTGTGGCATCTGGAGCCTTAGAGGCAATCAATGCCATGCGCGAGAAGGGTAACTACAAAGACGAACATGTCGATGTTATTGCGATTGGAGGAGATGGCGGTTCATTCGACATCGGATTTGGTGCCATCAGTGGAGCACTTGAGCGAGGCCATGACTTCGTGTACATGTGTTATGATAATGGTGCATACCAGAACACAGGAATCCAGAGGTCAGGTGCCACCTTCACAGGACAAGAAACCACAACTTCCTGGGCAGGAAAGGCGATACCAGGAAAGCTTGAACGCAAGAAGCCGCTCGCTGAGATTGTGGCGGCTCACAAGATTCCCTATGTAGCAACAGTAGAACCGTCAAACTATCGTGACTTCATTACCAAGTTCCGAAAGGCCTTGGAGGTTGAGGGACCAGGATTCATCCATGCATTCTCACCCTGTCCACGAGGCTGGCGCTCAGCTACACGAGAGACCATATCGATCTCAAAGCTTGCTGTTGAGACCGGTCTTCATCCACTCTACGAGGTCATTGATGGCGAGGAATGGATCATGTCGGGAGCGAGTAAAAGAGTTGCAGACGCTGGTCTGAAACCAGTGGAAGAGTACTTCAAGACTCAGGGTCAGTTCAAGCACCTCTTCAAGCCAGAGTGGGAAGGCTTCAGAAAGAAAATCCAGGAACAGATCAACCATGACTGGGAAGTCTTGAAGAAGCGCTGTGGTGTGGATTAAGCAAAACAAAGGCTGGAGCTACTAGGCTCCAGTCGATTCTTCTTTTATTGCATTGTCCTTCGGATACAATATTGCTTCTTTCAAGGGAATTTTGGTTTCGGTTGTCATCGTTCTTCCTGTGTAGTCTAATTGGGGATATTCACTAATTAGATAGAATCGAAGAGGGTATGGAAATTTCGCTTGTAGAATGTCAAATATCTGATTGATCACATCATCAAGCTGGATAGACTCTGAAGTCACCAATGTACTAATCCAATTATCCCTGAACATTAGTCTATTGTTGTAGAGGTACCGGATATAGCCATAAACACTCCCAAGCAGGCTACATCCCAAGAGAAAACCAACTACCATCCAAATCCAATTCGATAATGTAAAGAGATAAGCAATTAACACGATGAAAATAGACATTACTCCAAGCGATGTAATTGTATGAGAACGCAAGCCGTACTTTGCTATCTGAACGTCCCAACTAATTTCATCAGCAATCCGACTAGGCCAGGATATTAAACCACATGTATGAATAACGAGTTCTCGAAACTCTCTACGAAATTGATTTAGTTCGAAATCTGAAAAAGGCATCTTCCCATGACCATGGTCGTTCGACTCTGTTCTCTCATACAGACGCGCTCTCGCATCCAAATACATAATGGCATCTGAGATAGTTTTTCGAGAAAGCCCCATGAAGCTGTAGATTTTACGTAATGAAAAAAATTTCAAGATTCCATGGAGTATTAACGCAATTCCTCCTAATGTTACAAATAATCCAAGAATCTCAAATTCATCCGAAAGAGCCGCCAGCAGAAGCATAAACCAAAATCCAAAAACTGTGATGGAAGTTCCAATTAAAAAATCTTGAATATGAGCATTCTCTTCATGATAAGGGGAAGGCATAGCATTTTGGAGTAATTCCTTAAACTTGGGAAATTCCCCTTTTTCGTCCACGACAATCCCCGAATAGTCTGGACTCCGCCGCCATTTACTTGTTTTCATCGGTGGATTCTAACAACCATGGGTCAACCACGACTATGAAGTTTTGAAGAAACGCTGTGGCGTCAAATAAATCAAACTAAAACTGGGCTACTAAGCTCCTGTTGATTCTTCTTTTTCTTTAGCAACCGAAAGAGGATAGAGTATTGCCTCCTTCAATCGAAGAAATGGCGCACCCCAATACTCATCTGTTCTACCAGTATAATTTAGGAGTGGATACTCTTGGGCGAGAAAGAAAAGAAGGGGGTACTGAAACTCAGTTCTCAATTTCGTGAGAATCTCAACCATTGTTTCTTTCAATGAAATTGATTCAGATTGCAGAATCCTGCTGAGCCACTCGTCCCGAGATATAAACAAGTTATTGAAGTAATACCGTAGATATTCGTAAGTAAGTAGAAAGGGTACGATGAGTAGGGGTATAGAGAAGATCAACAGCAGAGATTCACTACCTGAGATGATGATAAGACATTCTATCAAGATTGAGAGGAGTAATAGCACAAAGTATAGAATCGAGTAAAGACGAACTCGCCTCTGTTGATCTTTGATATCAACTTTAATTTCATTAATAAAAACGGATGGCCAGACAAAAAGACCTACGGTCAACCTAAGGAATCTGTAGATTTTCTGCTTTGATTCATCTAATGTATAATCAAGATATTTCGATAAAACGTGATTCGGAGCAATCGACTCAATATCCTCAAGGCGTGTCATCTTTATATCGAGATACATGATTGCGTCAGACATTGTTTCTCGGGATAGTCCATGATAGCTATATCGTTTTTTCTTAATCAGATACAAAATATATACTCTTACTTCTATCATGATTCCAAGCACAATAAGGACTAATCCGATGATTTGAAGCGAGTTTGATGTGAGATTGTAAACTACTCCTAGAAATAAGCCGAAGAATAACAACAAAACACCTATCCCCCAGTCTATCCCATAAATACGGTTTTCTTCATAGACTGAAGGATACTCTTTCTCAAGCCATCGCTCGACCTCTGGAAACCGACTACCCTCAACCACGGTGAATTACCAACCTATCATGGTAGTGACATCTTAAACTTCTTTTTGTCGATGGATATATCTGGATGAGTATCAAACTAAATCGGTTATACAAAGGTGCTTTCTTGTGAAGGCGATAATGTACGACCTCAAAATCAGCAAGGTCATCAGGAAAAAGATGAGGCTCGCTGGAAAGTATACCATGATTAAGTATAGAGAAGACTGGCCAAAGCCATCTATCAAGCATCCGCGACAAGTCTTGGTGCGACCTGTCATTGCAGGGATATGTGCGTCAGATGTTCATCAGATAAACGTCAACCTCTCCTACTCTGCCACAATTTTGGCAAGGAAAGACAATCCTTTTCCCTTGGGACATGAAGTCGTGGGTATTGTTGAAGAAGTGGGACAAGAGGTCGAAGGTCTCAAGGTTGGCGATCGGGTGGGCCACTCTCCTGTGGTATCATGTGAGAGCTATGGTTTTGAGTACTGCGAGAGTTGCAGGGCAGGCAAACCTGAAACTTGTCAGGCAATTGTAGGAATCGGCGATGACTCTAAACTTGAAGAAGAGTATGGAGGTCGTCTGAAGTTTGGAGGATTTGGGAGTGGGGCGTTTAGTGAACATTTCGTTGCTTATGCAGGACAACTAACGAAGATTCCTGATGGAGTACCAGATGAGCAAGCTGTGCTCGCTGAACCCCTCGCTGTAGCCATTCATGCTGTAAGTAAGAAGAAACCATCTGATGAGGATACAGTCATTGTTGTTGGCGCAGGGATAATAGGACTAATGGTGGTCCGAGTAATCAGGGCACGGGGATCAAAATGCAGGATAATCACCCTGGCTCGTTATCCATTTCAAGAGGAAGCTGCAATGAAACTTGGAGCAGATGAGGTGATCTCTGAAAGAGAAAAGGAGGTACTCTACCAGAGGACCGCTGAGAGCACCAACGGTCATCTTCTCAAGCCAAAAATAGGCAACAAGATACTCTATGGCGGGACAGGACCTAACATCATCTTTGACACTGTGGCTAGCGATTCAACGCTTGATGATTCTTTGCATCTTATCAGGAACAATGGGACATTGGTGGTTGTAGGAATGGACTTTGGTGTCACTAAGAAGACTGATTGGGCATTAATGATGTACAAGCAAGTGAATGTGCTTGGGACAATGATGCATGGACTTGAGGTGCATGACGGAAAGTCTGTAGACACTTTGGAGCTGGCATTTGAGATGATAAAGGAAAATCCAGACCTTTTTGATGGACTCGTCACACACAAGTATAGAATTAAAGATTACAAGACTGCCTTCAACGTGGCTGCCAATAAGGGAAAGAACAGTGCAATCAAGGTAGCATTCCAATTCGAAACAGACTAGAACCCAAGTAGAGCATGGAGACCTGCTATGACCATTTCATACGCAGTTTCTCCAAAAGCGATGAGGAGAAATACTGTCACCCAAGCAAAGATACCGATGGCAGCACTTCTGTGCCTTGACCGTTCCTTTGAGAACCGTTTTGCCACTCTCTTAAGTTCATCAACCCGATTCTTGTAGTACGTCGAAAGACCATTGTTAGTGATGGATAAAACGCCATCATTCTCTAGTATTAGACCACTGCGCCTAGCAATTTGGATGTGTTTGGAGATTCCTGTTTCCTCTAGATTTCTGAAGCCAAGAATAGCCTGTACATCGAAGTATCTACGACCGATAGTGATCCCCTTGATGAATGCCTGATTGAGATTATCCTTGGTATCAGGGCCTCTCGCAAGTCGGGCTAGTAGCCACGCAGTCATGAGGTCATCGTATGTGTCAGCAGCAGCCAGATGTATTGTATCGACACTTAGGTCGTCTCCAGCTTGCAGTATCTCTCTCAAAGCCTCTACACCCTCCCATATAATCAACATAGCAATGAGAACCGCAACTATGGAATCAATCACATAGATTTGAAATTCAGCAAAGAATAGACCAATAATCACACCAATTCCAATACGGATATGCGTCTGGTCTTCCTTTGCATCACTGACAAGCGCAAGATTTCCAGTCATTCGCCCAACTAACGTTTTATACCATATGAGCGCGACGTTCAATCCAATTGAGAGAGCCGCAACGATGTAGGCTAAGAAAGTCACACTCACCTCCTCTGGTGAAATCAACCTTAGAAGTCCATTATACCCAAGAAGAGTTCCCGAGATTAACATGAAGACCATGATGGCAATCGCACCAAACCGGTCACGTTCGTATTTCAGACTGAGTGCGATGATACCAACAACGACAAGGTCTGTGAGGTTTTCAAGACCATCAGTCATCATAGCACGACTTCCTATGCTCATTCCAATCCAGAGCTTGACCAGAACCATGCAGATCAGAAATGATGCGGACGTAACTAC
>JBHLPA010000011.1:0-17358 GCA_048939935.1 Promethearchaeota archaeon
GGCGAATCCATGAGTGCCAAACTGGTACCTCTAAAGCCTATGGTCATTGAGAGCTACAAGGAATTCCCACAACTCGGTAGGTTTGCCGTACGTGACATGGGAATGACAGTGGCTGTTGGTATTGTCCAGAAAGTCACTAAGAAATAATTTTTTCCGAGAACCGGGCCCATGTGGCCCGCGTTCCTTCTCTATTTTTCAAAATTTTGACAGCTATCTCAAAGTATACATTAGAGTGTTTTGATACAAAATATTCAGTGTTGTCAATGGAAGAAGACTATTTCGATTCTGAGAAATCACCATCTTATTTTCGTACTTGCTTGGCCATGTTTGTAGTAGCTCTGTTCTTAACACCTATATTCTTAACACCGTTAGAGCTCTGGGAGAGGTCCGATTTTCTTTTCATCGTTCTTGTCGTAGCATTGATTATTGGCCTAATTCTAATGCCAGTTGCTTGGTGGGCTGAAAAGCGGATAAGAAAATGGGCTAGAAAGAATGCTGAACGAAGGGAGAGAGAGCAGTACCTACATGATGATTAAGCTTCAATGGAAGAGGTTAGAAGTGCTCAGTGCTCAATTAACAACGGAGCTCAGAAATTATGAATGATGAAGACTACTATGATCCATACCAACAGAGTTCTGGTTCTTCAATCGGGAGATGGCTCATTCTTGGTCTGCTTCTTATCTTGGGTCCGATTGGTGTGATTGGAGCAACCACGTTGATTCCACCTGAACTGATTTACATCTACATGTTCTTCTATACACCCATGGTAGTCTTTGGACTCTATGCGACCTATCGCTGGGCACAAGGTAGGACTGTTGCTCCTACTGACATCTCAGAAGATGATCGAATTTTAGACTCCATGAGAAAACACGCACTCCCTGTTCAGAAGACGAGTGATTCTGAGATATTCGGTTGCCCAAACTGTGGGAATCAATTCCAATACGTGAACGCTATGCCCGTTGATGTGGACATAATTAAGTGCCCTTTCTGCGACACTCGTCTACACATTACTGATTAAAGAGAAGTTGGCGCTGAGGGAGGGAGATCCAGAAACCATGGAACTCATAGTTTCATTTGAACCCTCGCGTGCTAGGCACACCAACTGTCAGCCCGCCTGCGACACGCATGGGCGAATAGCAGGCTGGCTCCGTACCAGGCTCGGAAACCTCAGCTTGCTTCTTTGCGGACTGGATTTTTCTCTTAAACATTACCGTAGACTACTGTTTCCCAAAATTCCAAAAGTAAAAGGTGCAGCGGCTCCCGATGTATCGAATGTCCTTTCCGCAGTGAGTTAGCTCGTTGTGTTTCTCAAGGCAGCTACCTCTGGGGCTCCACCACTCATCCTTAGGGCTGTTCCCGCCAGGGCCTGACCCGATTCGGAAGTCTAAGACAATCGCAACAAACCTACGAATGTTATTATGTCCGTGACAGACTCCAGAGACTGCCAATCATAGTCCCACAGCGAAACCCCCCGCAGTTGGGTTTCATCCTCCACGGGGTTACTGACGCCACTAGTGCCATGTGGTCTCGACCGCGGCAAACGGCCCGTCCTGCCCGCTGCATCGGTGTTTTTCCCGGAATTGCCTAAAAACGTTTAGTTAGCTAAACGCTCCAGCATCCTAGATTGCATCTTCATCAATTCCAAATATTTTCACAATATGCTCCCATGTAGTACCAGTATCATATCCGTTACTTCGATTAGAATAAGGTGACTTATTGACCAATATTCTACGGGCGAAAGGTGATACAAGCCTGATAAAATACCTCAACAATCCAGCTTCTTTCTTAGTATCTCTCAAGTAATCTGAATAACTGTATCTTTGGTATTCAAGTTCTTTCTGTGATTCCTCGGTATCGACCCAATACTCATAATACCAGTCTTCTTTTATCTCGGGATTTGGATTTCTGAATGCTTTTTCAGGTAGCATTCCCAAGCCATTAGCTGATAATACATTTGACATTAGGGTGGTACCAGTCAATTTCCAGCTATCGTCACCCCCAATATCGAATATCCTGTTTGATACATCCCGAAGAGCTGCATTTGCCAAAGCTAATCCCACATCCCTCGAATCTATTGCGTGTGTTTTTCTCTTGAGAGGTGTAGAGAAGGTCAACTGCATTAATGAATCATCAATCTTCATATTTGCTGGAAGATGATTCAGAACTGCACACAGTCTCACTATAACCCAAGGGAGCTGACTCTTTTGGATCATCTCTTCGCATTCAACTTTATACTTACCATAATTGTCCTGAGGAAAAACAGGAGTATCTCCGGTCAAGAGAGGTGCATTCTCTTCAGGTGAAAATGGACCATGAACCGAATAACTAGATGTAAAGACAAACTTTGGCATCTTTTTGAGCTGCATGGCAGTATCGATTAGGAATTTGGTAGCATTTACATTCACATTTCTGGCAAGTTTTGGGTTAACATAGGCCAGTGGAGGGAGGATAGCGGCCACGTGGATTATGACATCAGGTTCAAAATCAAAGAGAACGTCTTTGACACCTTCAGAACTCGTTAAATCCAACCAATTAACACCAAATTCGCCCGACTTTCGAAGGTCATTATAGGTCTTCAAATTTCGTTTGGTCTCGAGGTCTATTGCCAGTATCTCAGTATCAGACTTTTGGAGTTCTCTGATAACATTTGCACCAACATTACCAAAAGCGCCAGTTACGATTATCTTTGTCATAATTTGTCGCTATTTGACAATAGAATAAAGATATTGACATGCTACACTCAAACTACACTAACCGGCCAGCATCCCGTTTGATCTGCACAATCTCATCATAGACATCAAGTTCCGGCTGAGTCAAATCATCCATGAACTTCTTTCTGATTGCAAGAATCTGAGCGTCTGGAATATCCACATAGAGAACATCATCATCTTTGATTTGGCGTCCGACAGTTGGACCCCTTATCGAAACCGCCACTTCCATGCCGTTTGTGGCCTCATCAATATTGACACTTCTATCCTGAATTTGCAGAATTGTCCCCACACGCTTGCCTGTAGAGTTCATGAGCCCAGTTCGTGGTTTGATGACACCATGAACTTTTACCCCAACCACTGCAGGTTTGTTTTGTCTAAAGATGTACTGAGGAATTATCTCTATCTTCCCAGGTCGTATGATTGAACCAAGAGATTCAGCCTTTGCTTGTTCTCGTTTTACCATAATCCACGCATTATACTCATCATATAGTCTGTAGATCACCTCATTCAAGAACACCTCAACCCCAAATTCAGCAGCAAGTTCCTCAATATCCGGAGCAAACTTTACATTGAATCCGAGAATTACAGCATTCAATGGATCAGTATCACCAGCTGCAGTTGCTTCAATTACATCTCGTTTGACAATAGGTCCGACATCTGCCGCCCTAACAGTTACATTTCGTTCCTGAAGGAACTGAGTCACTGCCTCAAGCGAACCCAATGTGTCAGTCTTCAAGACAATGCCTGATTTGTCTGTCTGAATCCTTATCGCTCCTACCTCCTCTCGAACCTTTGCTTTCATCTCTTCAAGGTTTTGAGAGTTCGCTACCGCATAGACCGGAGCGCCAGCTACTGCTCCTTCAATATCTGGTGAAACTATTTTGACACCAGCTGCAGCATGTACTTCTTCTACATGAGTAAATTTCTCCTTCGGGTCTCTTATCTCGTCCAAAGGCTTTGGCTGTAGCAATGCTCTAATTTTGGCCACGATGACATCATCAAGCCCACCAACCACAACGGTATCAGTCTTCTTGAGCACTCCATCATAGATTATGGTGTCTAGTGTTGTTCCCAGACCTGTTTCCTCACGAACCTCTAGAATGGCCCCTTTTGCAGGTCCTTCAGAAACACGGAGTCGATCCTTCATGTACTGCTGAGTTAGACCTGAGAGAACCATCAGAAGTTCCGGAATTCCGTCCCCTGTCTTTGCACTAGTTGGTACAATTGCTACATTTTTTTGAAAGTCCTTTACCCTATCGAACCTCTCTGATAGTATACCATTAGCTGAGAGAGCTCCCACAATCTCATAGAGTCGTCTATCAATTTCATTCTGAGTCGATTGACCTTGAGCTTTAATAGATTGAATGAGTGTCATTCCCGGCTTCTCTCTCCAGCCCGGAACCTTGTCTAGTTTGTTGGCTGCCACTAGAAACGGTGTTTTTCCAGAACGTAAAATCTTAAGTGACTCATAGGATTGAGTGAGAGGGCCTTCATTAATGTCAACAACAAGTATGGCGATATCTGCAATTGCACCTCCACGTCGCCTGAGGTTGAGATAAGCCTCATGTCCTGGTGTATCAATAAAGAGAAGGCCATCAATAGTCAATTCGGTATTGACTGATTTTAGAAGATCACCACAGATTGAGAGGATTGTTTCAGTAGGAAAGAATGAAGCACCTATATGCTGAGTAATGCCTGCAGCCTCTCTATCTTGAACTCCAGTCCCTCTCATTTTATCAAGTAACGAGGTCTTTCCATGGTCAATATGTCCCAAGACTGTGACAATTGGTGAACGTAATTTGGCATTATCAGTCATGACTGGCGCCTCACAAAGAATTGGCAGTGTGACTATTGGTTACAGTTATGAAACTGTCGCTTTTACTAAAGTGTGTCAAATGAAATGTGTTATATTCCTCCCTTTATCCGCGAGAGTCGTAGATACAGCAATTTTGTATCATCATAGCCACAGGTGAAACAATTTGGAACGCTCATTTGTAATAATCAAACCAGATGGCACAGCCAGGCGTAGAGTCAGTGCACTAGTTTTGAAAGCTTTGATGGAACGGGGCTACAAAATTACAGCATTTCGTGAAATGAAGGTGCCAGAGTCACTAGCTAAGCTACATTATGCAGTCCATAAAGAGAAACCTTTCTTCCCGTGGCTAGTTGACTTCATCTCTTCAGCTCCAGTGTTAGCCATGATATTCGAAGCTGATGACGTGATACAAGGAGTCCGTGATGCACTTGGTGCAACTTTTGTCCAGAAAGCAGATCCGGCTTCTCTTCGGGGTAAATATGGTATCTGGGCTGGAGTCAATATTGCACATGCTTCTGATGCTCCTGAAACCGCATCTAAAGAGATTGAACTTTGGACTAAAGAGGGAGGTCTTGAAGAATCTTCTGATGCTGAAGATAAGGCTAGAGCATATATTGACCAGTACATCTCGGGTGATGCTGACTACACAATGGAGATTCGTGCTGTTGTTAAGAACGCAATTGAGAACAAAGATACTTCTGACAGTGTTCTTGAATCTCTCATTAGACTTCTTGAAAAAGATGCGAAGGGTATCACCAAAGAAGAGATCACAGCATTGGCGTCTGTGATTTTTGATTTTGTAAAGGAAGAAGTAGAAAAAGCATAGATGAAACCTAAGGTGGTCTATACCACCTTTGGTTCCGGGTTTTTAGACAGTTCTAGCGGGAAATCTTGCCGCCCTTTTCATAACCTTCAGTCCACTTGGTGTCTCGTGGTTTCATCCGGCGTTTGAGTCTACTAGCTTTACACTTATTAGAACAGAACCAAAGCACTGTACCGTCTTTGGTTTGTACAAAAGCTGAACCAGTCCCCGGCTCGATGTCCTTCCCACAGAACGAGCATTTCTGTGTTCCCACCAATGACTAGCGCCTCCTCATCTTGCGAGCCTCACGCTCAGTTTCTCTGAGAATCAGGATATCTCCCATTCTGATTGGCCCTTTCACGTTACGAGTTAGGACTCTTCCTTTATCCCTACCATCGAGAATTTTCACACGGACTTGTGTGATTTCTCCAGTAACTCCAGTCCTCCCAAGAAGTTGAATGACTTCTGCAGGGATTGAAGGAGTTGCCTCTTCTTCTTTGCTCATTGTCGGCCATCACCTGGATTTTACTTACGAAGGCCGTTGATTTTCTCTATGAGATCGTCAACAAGTTCCTTTGCCTTGCCATCAACAATGATTGCAACGGCTGCAGTAGGTCGTTCGATTCCTGCGGCGTTTCCAAGGTCTGCCTTGCTTTTCACGAAGATGTAAGGAGCTTTTTTGTCATCACAAAGACCAGGTAAATACATGATTACTTCCTGCGGTTCAACATCTTCAGCTACAATTACTAAGCGCGCTATGCCGCGCTCGATACTTTTCGTGGCTTCGTTGATTCCTTTCTTGATACGTCCTGTGTCCTTGGCTATTTCTAGAGCCTCAAGAGCCTTCTTTTGAAGTTCCTCGGTTGGCTCCCATTCTACAAAACTTGGCTTTGGCATTATTTTCTACCTCAGTTCAGTTCTTCATCGGTATATGCATATTCAGCCTGTTCCATGAAAGACAGGCCCTCCTGCGCCGACAGTCTAAGTTCTTTTAAAATTGTCGAAGTGCCCTGATACTCTAGTATCCCAATTCATTCATGACTCCTCTGAGAGAGTCGTCATCCACTTCTAGATGTTTTAAAACTGAATACCTATTCCTCTTCTCCATTATCTTCAAACCTTGATTGATGCTTTCAACAAACTGGTCTTGACTGAATTTCATCTCTTTCAGTGTCGTAGGCATCCGTCTATCCTGCATGTAACTCAAGATTTCACCTGGTTTGTAATCCGAACAACCTGTTTCTCTAAGATATTGTAGACATAAAGGAGTTGCAAATGCAACCTGTAGCCCATGTAGTTCTGTAGAGGTCCTATCCATAGCATGAGATATTGCGTGCTCAGTTCCTGAACATGGCCGCGAGCTACCGAAGATACTCATTGCACGCCCAGCATCAATCTCCGCACTGATTAGAGTTTCAAGACTATCATTTGCTAGAACCGCTTTGAGGGCGTTCATCACCAATGAAAAGACTTCTACATCAAATGGCTCGTTCATCACCTCATGGGCAAGTTTCCACTCAGCCAAGCTTGCTGTCTTACATATTATATCTCCATGACCTGCGAGTCGAAGTCTGGTTGGTGCTTTTGAGATGATTGCGGTGTCAGCAATCACAGCAAGTGGTCCCTTACACTTCTCCGAGTACTTGTAACCATTATGACTTACAGATGCTACTTCACTTGCAATACCATCATGGGATGCTGCAGTAGGTACTGATATCCAATTAATCCCAGTATCCCGAGAGATTAGCTTTGCTACATCTAAGCTAGCACCTCCACCAAATCCAAGAACGATATCGACATTCCTGAATATTGTGTTGTTTTTAGCTCGATAGGATGAAGCCATTATCCATCTACAGGGCTTACCAATTGCATCCTCTAGTATCTCTGAATACTCTGAGTGAATCAGATCATCAGACACACATATGGGATTAGAATAGTCTTGCATCAATGTCCCAAGTTTTCCTAGGGCCCCGTCCTCAATTCTTACTATTTCTGGACCCTTATAGGACATTATATCAGCTCCCGGCAAGCAAATTCGGTTTACCGTTTAAGCTCTTCTATCAGGCGCCTTTTATCATATCAGATAGAGCCTTTTCATCAGCCTTAAGTAGAGCCTCAAGGAGGGCATTCTCCAAGAGTGAGTATTACACCCGAAATACAGCAACCTATACACTATCCAGACACGTTTTACCTGGAGTTAACTCTAATGACGCAATATGTTAAGGTCGCCCTCATGGGGTCCGGATACGCGGGTAAGTCCACCCTTATTAAACTCCTTACTGATAGGCCCTCAAAGCTGGAAACTAACTATCAACCAACCGCAGGGATGAGTTGCGGAACAATAACAGTCGATAGCAGCACTAAGGTGTCTCTAATTGAGATGGGTGGTCAGTCGCATTTCGAATTCTTATGGCCTGATTTCATGAGAGGTAGCAAGATGGTTGTAGTCGTCACAGAGAGTTATCCAAAAGCTGTGCTCAAAACTCGTCAGTTGCTTGAGAAATACAAAAGCAATCTCAATGGTATAAAAGTCATCGCTGTTGCTAACAAACAGGACCTTCCCGGATCAATGAGGCCTGAATCAGTCCAGGACTTGCTTGGTGTTCCTACTGTTGGAATGGTGGCCATTGATCCCAAACAACGTCTTACTGGTTACAAGCTGATTGTGAATGGGCTCAAAAATTTAGTTCAAGTAGCTGCATAGACGCATATTCACATACTCACTCCATTACTACTGAAATTGCTCGCCCTAGGACAAGCCTTTTATGGTTAGAGAAAACAGGCGAAGACACCCAGGGCATGGGCGAGAGAGCCGTCCGACCTATGCAGGTCGCATGGCGAGTCCGTCCGGGATTGCATGTCTTTTGGGTATGGACTGAAAGTAACGGTCAGGTGAGTCAATGGAAATCACAATAATCCACAAAAAGGACAACATCGTTCACTTCCTTGTGGAAGGAGTGGATGTTGCGTTTGCAAACGCATTACGTAGAACCATGCTTACCAGGTTGCCTTCGATGGCAATAGACGAAGTACTCGTTCTTGAGAATACTAGTGTCATGTATGATGAGATGCTTGCTCATAGATTGGGTCTTATACCTCTGGTGACAGATTTGGAAAGCTACAACCTGCCTGAGGACTGTGACTGCGAAGGTAAGGGATGTAGTCTTTGTCAATGTACGCTAACTCTAGAGGAGGAAACCGGTGAAGAAGAGAAGATTGTGTACTCCCGTGACTTGACCTCACAAGACCCAAAGGTAGTCCCAGCATCAGGGGATATCCCCCTTGTAAAACTGGCTCCTAACCAACGTCTAATCATCGAGGCATATGCTCGACTTGGAAAAGGGGTGGAGAATGCCAAGTTTCAGCCAGTATCAACCGTTTCCTACAAGTATGTACCCATAGTCGAAGTGGACAAGAAGAAATGCAACCAGTGTGGAGATTGTGTCGATGTTTGCCCAAAGAACATTCTATTGGTTGATGGTGATACAATATCGACTCAAAACACTCTAGACTGTAGTCTCTGTGAGGCTTGTGTTGAAGTCTGCGAGCCTGGAGCAATAACTATTGATTCAAAGAAGGATGCCTTCTTGTTCAAAGTAGAATCAACAGGTGCGCTTAGTTCCGAGGATATTGTTGAGAAGTCCACTGAATTATTGAAAGAAAGAATCAGATTGGCACTTGACTACGCAAATTCACTATGAGGTGTGAGAACATGGAAAGATCAGTCAAATCTGGACCAACTGACCCCAACACACGCGCTCTGATTAATGCGCTAAGAAAGACATCTGCAAAGCATAATGTGGGGGTATGGAAGCGAGTCGCTGAGCTAATTGCTCGACCAGCTCGCAAGCGTGCTACAGTAAATATTGGAAAAATCAGTCGACATACCAGAGCAGGAGACATCATTGTAGTTCCTGGTAAGGTATTGGGATCTGGAAATCTATCACATAAAGTGACAGTCGCAGCTCTCAATGCATCAACTTCTGCAAGAACCGTCATTGTTGGAGCTGGTGGGTCGTTGATATCAATTGATGAATTACTTGCCCAAGTTCCCAAAGGCAAAGGAGTTACAATCATTGTGTAGGTGATCATGATGAGTAAAGAGAACGTCAAAGTATATGATGCCGAAAATATGGTTGTAGGCCGACTTGGAGCAAAGGCTGCAAAAGCAGCTCTACTGGGTGATAAGGTAGTAATCGTCAATGCTGAAAAAGCAATAATTACAGGCAAACGTAGAACCGTGATTGAGGCTTTCAAAGAAAAGTTCAACATTCGAACATCCTACAATCCACGTAAAGGTCCATTTCATGAACGTCGTCCTGACAAGATGGTCCGGAAGATGCTTCGAGGAATGCTTCCATGGCCAACACCTCGTGGTAAAGAGGCATACAAACGAATCAAGGTCTATATCGGAGTCCCTGAGCAATATTCTGAAACTGATAAGATTGTGCTCGAGGGCGCAAAATACAGGAGTCTGAAGCAAAAATTCATCACAGTCGGCGATTTGAGCCACGAACTTGGATGGAGAAACCCGGAGGTTGTATAGCATGAGAGTTGTAGTTAGTACTGGCAAGAGAAAGACAAGTCTTGCAAAAGCCACAATTAAAGATGGTACTGGTCGAATCAGAATCAATGGAAGACCTGTGGAGATTCTACAACCAGAGCTTGCTCGCATGCGTGTCATGGAACCATTGATTCTTTTCGGAGAAGGATGGAAACGATACGACATCAGAATCCGAACTAAAGGTGGCGGTTTCATGAGTCAGGCTGATGCTGTAAGGATGGCAATAGCCACCGGTTTGATACAGATGAGTCAAGACTTTGAGGCACGCTCAAAGATGATTGAACACGACAGAACTATGCTGGTCGGAGACCCACGAAGAACAGAACCCAAAAAATTCGGTGGACCATCAGCACGTTCTCGGTACCAGAAATCATACAGGTGAGGCGATTATAGAATGATTATACCCGTACGATGTTTCACTTGCGGAAAAGTAGTTGCAGATAAGTTTGAGCAATTCAAACGTGAAGTTCGACAGGGTGAAGATCCTGCTGTTGTACTTGACAATCTTGGACTAACCCGCTATTGTTGTCGAAGGATGCTACTTGCACACATTGACATTATTGACAGCTTCATGGCATTTGCCACAACTGAAACTGCGGAGGTCAAATGAAATGAGTGAGATAGAAGTTACTGATCTAGAGCTACTCACGCCCATGGACAAGTACTTGGCCGCAGGCTGTCATATCGGAACTCAGGTCAAGACGCAAGATATGGAACCCTTCGTCTATCGACAGCGACCTATTGGTCTCTATGTCCTTGATGTTCGGAAGACTGACGAACGAATCCGTGTTGCTGCAAAGTTCCTTGCTCGATTTGACCCATCAAAGATAGTGATTGTTTCAGGGAGAGTATATGGAAAGAGACCAGTCGAGTCATTTGCCTACTATATTGGAGCAAATGCATTCACTGAACGTTTTGTCCCAGGTACCCTCACCAATCCTAACATTGCGGGTCCAAGGACTTACATTGAACCAGATGTAGTGATTTTGACAGACCCAAGGACTGACCAGCAGGCACTATCAGAAGCTGCGAAGATTGGTATTCCAGTAGTTGCCCTTTGTGACACTGATAACGTGACCACAAATGTTGATCTTGTAATTCCAACCAACAACCGTGGTCGTAAGTCTTTGGCTCTAGTATATTACCTTCTCACTGCACAGACACTCCGCGAGAGAGGTGATGTGCCAGAGGAAGGCGAAACCGCATTCACTCCTGAGGACTTTGAACCACAGGTTCAGCGGTTCTGAACTCTACTCCACTAAGGAAATGACGCCATTATCGGCGTCTACTTCCAATTTCTGTCCGGTTTTTATCTTCTCAATCTCAATATGATCCACAGCTGGAATCTCAGAAATGATACATCCAACTGCAACAACTGGATCTGTTGTTCTGTTGATGATTGCCAATGGTGCTTTATCCGCTTTCTTTAGTGCATAAAGCACGTAAGAACCTACAGTAGATCCCTTTCCAGTGGGAAATACGAGTATCTTTCCAGAAACAGATTTACCCTCAAGATGGTGTCCCTTCTCAACAATCTCTCCTGTTTCCGGGTCGCATCCTCCGTAGAAGGAGATGTCCTCTCCTGTCACCAATGCCTCTCCAGTTACTTTTCCCTTGAAAATTTTCCTTCCCTGCATTAGGACACTGCCTCCTTGATGCATTCCTCGACTGTCCGTATCTCAGTCTTGAACTTATTCTTTCCTCGGGCGTAGAAGCACGCCTTTGCAGAATCAGTCATGAGTCCGGTAAATCTCCCTTTCAGAGGAGCCACAGCGCAGCATGCATCAGCAACGAGGAATGCTCCTGCACTCTCAATCTTGTCGTAGAATCCCATCTTTATAGCAAGGTCCTTGGTCGGCTTTGCTGTTGTGATCCATACAGTCTTCCCTTCAGTCACTTGTTTACCATCAAGCATCTCTGCTATCGCAGCAATCTCCTTGATGCTGGCATGCGGACACCCAACACTGATGAAATCAATTTCCGCATTCTCGTCATCCAGTGTGGTCCGGGCTTTGTTCAAGTCTTCTCTGGTGATGACCTCAGTCTTCTCCGGAATTGTAGTTCTGTTTGGAGTGATTCCCTCCATATGGAAGATTGCTACACCACCGTATGTTGCAACTGAAGCACTGAATGACTTCAACTGCTCGGTAGTTGCATGACTAATACCTGTAATGTATGGTATTGTTTTTCCAGTTCGTTCACCAATAACGTGACCAAGAAGACCAAAATCATCTGTCTGGTCCAACTCTGTCTTGACTTCGTATTTCACTTGAGCTACCCTATTCTCCTGAAGATGCAGACCATACTCTGCAGTTCTTCCAGTCAAGGCTGAAGCAAGTGCACTAGGGCCTCCCTCTCTATTAGTCATTGCGCCCACTACTGAATTTGCAAAACACACAGCAGAAGACTCAGCCCAGGCGATATGTTCTCCATAGTGTGGAAGATTACCAATAAGGTATGGAGTACAAGTGCATGTTGTGACTACGCCCATCTTCTCAAAAGCATCCACCACTCTCTGTTGATTTATGGCAAAATCCTCACTGATTCCGTGTTTTTTCCACTCCTCCATGTCCATTCCGGCTGGATTCAGAGTGGTCAGAACACGGGTACGTCCATCCTCCGCTATCTCAGACAAGTATTCTAGTCCTGCTTCCCCCAGATTGTGATATGATACTCCTGCAATCTGTACACTTGATATTGGAATCAATCTATTTGCACCATAAATCTCGCCAAGAGTTGTGATTATCTCCATAGCTTTTCTAGTGGCTTTCCCCTGCTTACCATCAAGCATATCCTTCTCTTCTTTGGTCAGTTCAAGTCCCATCTCACTCACCCATAAACTTCTTCAGATCGACCTCTGAAAACTTCACTTTACTGAAGCTCTTTCCCTTAGAATCAAGAGTCTTTGTACAATCAAACCCGCATTTTGTGGTCATTTTTGTACCGGGTTCTGCACTTGGATCGAGAGAGCTTCCGGGTTCGGGATCCTTGATAAGTAGGTCAACATCAGCTTGGAATCGGGTAGCCATTGCCCACTCACGTTCTTCATCTGAATAGATATCAATGTCATCATCATAGACCCAGATGTGTTTCGCGCTCTTATGTCCCGCAAATGCTGCCTCCAGAGCTTGGATTCCGTCATCATGATTCTTCTTCCTTATTTTTACGGCAACATGCAGCCAGCTGGACCCACCCGGTGTGAGGTACACATCCCGCACATCGATGCCTTTGTCCTTAATCTTCTTGAATACCGTTGGTTCTCTAGGCATTCCCATCAAGATTTTGTGTTCTGAGCGACCTGGCAAAAGCCCCTGCCAAATTGCGGTTTTTCTATGAGTTATTTTCTTGACCTCAAATACTGGTTCTTGTCTTACGACATCTACAGTTTCAGTCAGGTCGATGAAAGGTCCCTCATCGTGCTTCTCATTAAGAACCACCGTACCCTCCAACACAAACTCACAATCTGCTGGAATCATAAGATCTACCGTCTTGGCTTTAGTCACTCTCATCGGACTCAATGCATTTGCAATCTCAAGTTCATCTATACCAGTTTCAACAGAGGTAGCCGCGGCGACAAGGACCTCAGGTGTGTTACCAATACAAAATGCCACATCCACCTCACCATTTCTCTCCAAGAACTTGTGAAAGTCTCTTCCCCTGACTATTCTTGTGACCATCTTATTCCTACTGAATTGCATTGCTCTATGGAAATCCAAGTTCTGTCCATATTCCGGGTCCGCTGCCACCACAACACTCGACGAGATATAGGGCCCACCATCAATCTTGTTATGAAATAGTATAGGTAACATATCAAGGTCAACCTTTTCCTCAACCACCTCTTGACATGGTGCAGCTTCAGTCTGTTCTGGTTCGCTACGATTCTCAATCGCCTTTGCGAGAGTTGGAATTATCTGTTCAGTTGGAATTCCAAAATAGTCTGCTATCTGCATCTTGGTACAGAATAAGTTACCTGCTACCCTGAACTCGCTCTCCTCTACATTCTCAAATAATACTGGCTCAGGTTCAAGGGTTTTCAAAACCCCGGCAATCTCAAGATTTTTTGAGATACTCTTACTGATAGTAGTGATTTTTCCATTCTGTTGCAGTTTTTTGATGTACTCTTCAAGTATCATATGACCACCTCACAGTCCAAATGTAGTAGTCCATACTCCAGCCGCGCCACGTTTCTTTAGGGCTTCAGCTATCTTCTTTGTTTTAGACTCATCTGGAGACAGTGCTATCATGTTCCCACCTCTACCTGTCCCAGTCATCTTCGCACCAAGGGCTCCATTCTCACGAGCGATTTCCACAAGATTGTCCAGTTCCTCACAAGAAACAGTCAATTCTTGCAATAAAGCATGGTTTTTGTTCATTAATTCACCAACTTCACCAAACTTTAGGCCAATTAGGGCCTCTCGTGCATCATTGACAAGTTGAACGTACTGTTCCGCCACCGAATCAAACCAGCTAGGATCAGCCTCTTTCTTTTTTGCGACATCACCGACGACAACCTTCGTACTAGCAGTCAATCCTGTAGAAGCTATTATCAGATGTGCTGGTTTTTCAAGTTTTAACTTCTCGAACTTGGGAGGCCCCCCATTCAAATCGCGTACATACCAGATGAGACCTCCATACGTTGAGGCTGTGTTGTCAATCCCTGATGGAGTACCATGATATCCCATCTCTCCAATGTAGGCGGTTTCATTTATCTTCTCATCATTCAATCCAAGTGAATATTCCTCATTCAATGCCCTCGCAATAGCAACACAACTTGCTGCGCTCGCTCCAATACCTGAGGCACAGACCAGTTCACCTCCCAAGTCAATCTGAAATCCAGTCTTTTCCACATTGATATTGAGATGTTCTAGCATATTGTTAATTGATGCCTTCTGCTCATCGTACTTTTTCTCTTTGTACCCTGGCATGGCTGGTCGATTATCAACAAGTGTCCATCCAAACGAACGTTTACGCGTAATCACAGCTTCGGTTTCTGAAGAGATTCCTGCAGCAAGGGCTGGAAGCCCATAGACAACAAAGTGTTCTCCAAAAAGAATGGTCTTGCCTTTTCCTGAACCTGACGACATTCTCACTCACTCACAGTGGCAGTCTAAGGCCGGCGTAGATAATCGGTGCTTTTGAACTCTTCCTTCGACATTGTTATAATCAGAGGTATGTGCAAGATAGACAAGATGGATTGTGAAGAAGTCTATGAAGATACTGGATCTGTTCTGTGGTGCTGGTGGTTTTTCCTATGGATTCAAACCTCATATTGATGGCAAACATCTCGCCATAGACATTGATTCTTCTGCTCTGGAAACTTACACGCTCAACTATCCAGAATCTCTCACTTGGGAGGCTGATATTCATAGTCTTCATTCTATACAAATTGAAGATGCTCTAAATGGTTCTCCTGATGTGATTATTGCATCACCACCCTGTGAAGAATTCAGTAAAGCGAACCCTGATAGCAAGAGGTCCGCAGCAGAGAGAATTTACGGTGAAGGAACCGCGAAACTACTGCTAGATGCCATCAGAATTATTGGCGACCTCTCACCAGAGGTATTCGTCATTGAGAATGTGGCTGCATTACTACAAGCTGGTGGAAGTGATATAATCAAGAGAGAGTTCGAACGAGTTGGGATTGACAAGATACACATCAATCTAATCCGAGCGCATCAGCATGGTAATCCCTCCAGACGGCTCCGTGTGTTCATCAGTAACATTGAGCTAAGACCAGCAAGAAGCTCAGCACCATCAGTTATGGAAGCGATTGGTGATCTCCCGGAGCTTGGATTGAATCTTCTCTTGAACCCAGAGATGGATGTGCCAAATCATATTGAGTACCCACTCTCTGAAGAGAAACAAAAAGTGATATCCAAGACGAGACGGGGACAGGGTGCCAAGCAATTTCGTGTTTCTAAGAACAGGAGCCTACCAAACTGGGTTCGTCTGTATCCAAATCAAATTGCAACATCAATCAATGGTCTCTCTCGATACATTCATCCCTATCAGAATAGATTGCTTACTGTGAGGGAACATGCTCGACTGATGAGTTACCCTGACTCCTTTGTCTTTACCGGGTTCTCTGATAGCCAATACAATCAAGTGGGTGAGAGTGTTCCCCCAATAGTGTCTAAACTAATTGCACAGGAGGTTTGCACTACCCTTGTCTGACTCTCTCAAGAACGTCTATGTAATTCTACACAATGTTCATTCTTCATCAAAAACAGTTGAAACTGCCCAAGTTGTATATGGTCTTGGTTTCTCAAATTTCGTAGTTTCCAAGGCTGAGGGTTCTGCAGCACAAGCCGGAGTACCTGACGCAAACCGCTTGGCCATGAGAATGAAACAGAATTTCATGGTCCTTCCAGACCTCAAGGATGTCTTGGAGGTTCTTAATGTTGATAATCCACTGCTCATTACTTCTCCAGTCCTAACAAAGGACCGTCTTGATTTTGAACAGCTTACTGAAAGGACAAAAACTGGCGACCGAATAGCTATCGTGCTTTCTGGAAGCAATAGTTCCTTCTCAAGAAAAGAGATGGATCTTGGAGAATGTCGCAGTCTAGATGCTCGAGTTGACATCGGTCCTGCTGGCACTGCTGCGATTATTCTCCATGCTCTCTTAAGAAAGTAGGTATGGTGGGCCGGACGAGAATTTGGAAGAAGCTGTATAACTTCCCTATTCTTTGGTATGTACTATTACAAGATTGTCTTGAATCAGAGATACTTTTTTTCCCATAAAATCAACTATATTGACGAAATGACATGGTAGGCCTCTCGCAGTCAAGAAATCCGGACCATTCATTATCTGGAAATGAAGGTGTGGTCCAGCTGAGTGTCCCGCATTCCCGACTTTCCCTATTACTTGTCCCTGTTTGACTTTATCTCCCTTCTTTACTGTGGCACTACCTGTAGATAAATGCGCATAACCAGAGTATTCATCATTAGGGTGTTTGATTATGACATAGTTGCCCATCGCAATAGCATGCCATCCATACTTTTTCTTTATCTCTTCCTGTTTCTCTGGCGGAAATACGTCCGGAGCCATGGGATTCTCTGGTGCCTTATCAAAGACGTCTATGACCTCACCATCATACACGGCGTATATGTCCTTCCTGTATGTCTTGAAATCTTCAATCTTGGTCTTCACCGTGTGAGGAAATGTCAGATTATCATTGAGGTAGACAAGATCCATTCCAAACTCCTGTGAATGTGCCAGTCTATGACTATTAATTGTAATATCCCAGTTCCCCCATACAAGACACGCTCCCTTCAATGGAAAGATGTAGTCATTCTTAGAAGAATATTCCTTGATTGGTACAGATATAGAACCTGTCTTGACCTCTCCGTTCATCTCAAATACTACTGTTATTTCCATCTCGTCAACAGGGTCTGAGAGACATGCTTTGAACGTCTTTCCCCAGAGTCCAGTTTCCTCAAGAGGTTCTAGCTCCATTTTATT
>JBHLPA010000254.1:0-4276 GCA_048939935.1 Promethearchaeota archaeon
AACATAGAACGTATCGATGCACTCTCAAGAAGACTTGCTGAACTTGAAAAGAGAATAAGGAAGATTCGCTCATGATTGAGGAGTGATTAACAGATGACTCGTAATGATCAACTTGAACCAGAAATCAGCGCATTAGAAAAGAGAGTTGAAATTCTCGAGTCGATATCCGCCTCTGAAACATCTGACGTCACGATTGATACTCTCTCTTTAATCCTTAAACGAATGAATTCGATACAGTCACTTGTAGATAAGATTGAGATAGAAATTGACAAGCTTGAGATGAGAGTATCTGCGATTGAGCATGTTGATTTTCGACTTCGAACTAGCGGTCAATAGTTGACTGTGTCAAGCTGTCTATTAGATCCAAGAAATATCCTAAAAATAGTGGTGAGGAAAATGTTTCCATAGGCAAGACTCTGGAGTTCACTCCCTTTAGTAGTCTCAAGTTGCTATTCATGTTTTCATTTCTTCCCAATGTCAGAATATCGAGTTTGCACCTGTCATGATCTGCGATTGCTTTAAGAAATGAGAGATGTTCCTCATCATAGTTGCCTACACTATTGCTTAGAACAATTGCTATCGTTGGTCTGTCTGAACCGAAGTCTTCTAGATATTCAGCGATTGTTCTATACGCTCCCGCCATATTTTCATGTCCCTCAACTTCATCCAAGGTATCAATTATTGAGTAGATTAGCGAGATTAGAACTTCATCTGATTGTAGGTCCTGAAAGAACTCTACATTGGGTTGAACCTCTTTACCCCTCTGAATCGAAAACTTCTCTGGAGTTTCGCCAAATGTCACAAGAGCCAGTTTTCCTTCTGTCTGATTGTGTAGCAAAGTGTTTACGATGGTAAGTACAGACAGTGCGGCAATCTGTGAACGGGAAGAAGTCTTACTTAATGTATCAAGAAATGGACCTAGCTCTGGTACTTTGTTTTTTAAAGGACTAAGTTGCCTACGGGCTGCATGTAGTGTTTTTAACGAGACATCCTTTGTCCTCATTTTCATACCTTTTGAAATGCATAATATAATGTTGAATTCGTTGAAAGCTTGCTGTGGTCTAAAGTATGTTTTTTCATCAATTAATCTACCAACCTTTCCTGAGAGAAGTTGAGGTTCCGCAGACTTGAAACATAAGCTGACTTCCTTTTCATCATTTCCTACACTCAATTGAGAATCATGTCCAATTAGAATTCCATCGATAGTATTTCGTATGTCTTTTTCATGAAGATGAATAAATGAGGATAATTCTGCATTATCGAGTTTTTGAGGTGCTCCATATGCAAGAACAGCCTTCGTCATATCTACAATCTCATCTTCATACTTGACAAGATTTACTACAGATGAACTGTTAAAGCCAAAGAGCATCGCATCTATTTCTGAAACTACTATTGACCTCTCTCCGCACCTAGAATGTCGTTGCGCTTGACCTGCAGCCCATCTTCCAGAGTTAGAATCAAGGGCAAGTATGAAATCTCCCGAAGTAACTTCAAGAGCAGTCATATCATCATCACACATGAAGAAAATTCCTCTGTCCGACTTTGCTACCTCCACACTAAAGTGAAGAGCAGATAGGATCTCACGAGGATTGGCAACTTGAAGACAATTTAGGAGTGCTTGAGCAAAACGGGTCAGATGAGCTGGGGAACCATATATCGGTCCATCTAATTTCGCATTCGCACGAACTAGTGTATCTAGAAGAACACCATCCCGTTGAACAAGACTCTCTGAAAATGCCTTTTTCCATCCAGATATCATCACTGCACCGTTCTTTTCCAGCAATACTGAAAGACTAGTGGCTTTCAATGCTGTTGGGCCTTTCAATGATAAAATCGCGCTATCGAGATGGACCTTTCCTCCATCGTTATCAACCATGTAATCCAAAGATACAATTCCCTGAATCTTGCGGGCTTCAAGAATCTGAAGAATGCGTGCTAGTTCATTCATTGCGGCTTTTCCAAGACTTTCCTCCGCCATTACGGACGAATTATTCTCTACATAGGATAAGAATGGTGGTCGAGGTGGAAGAATAGATAACATATTTCCACCAAGAACTCTCTGAATCTCTTCTGGTGAGGCAGCTAAATTTCTACTCAGTAGATAGCTGAACATTTCAGACACACTATCTCCAAACTGTGTTTCAGGATATGAAGAAGCAAATATGAGTCGTCTTGACCAATTGATATCACTCTGATTCTTTCTCATGTGCCGGATTAGTGAAGATAGAGAAGATATTGTTGCCCCCGCTGTCAGGACTTTACTGCCGGGAACGTCAAGAAGTCGAGTGATTTCCTTACCCCACTCCTTGTGGTTTTTAACATTCAAAATCAGATTAGGGGTTATCAGTCCTGCTTGTTTGAGAAGGACTAGCCACTCAAGAAGTGAATCCAGTTCCGATGGTGGTCCCATCTCAACAAAAACAGGTTTTCTTGATTTGAGATATTCAAGCAAATCGGTCCTATTAGCTCCTTTCAAAATAATATTCAAATCTTCAGCCCTTATGACACATCCCCAACCAGGTTCGGTTCTCCGATCTAGTCTCATATCTTGGAGATGATAGAGCCTAGGACTATATGGCGGAAGGTTTGCCCATCTGAATATGGACTCGGCATTTGCTTTTTGTTGAAGCATAGGTAATGTTGTATCACCTAAATTGATGATTGGTTTTACAACTAGATAGTCTGCAATCCAACTTTGTTGCACGGATGATGAAGAACCATGAACCAATTCCCCCAGTAGCTTTGGTTTTTTGAGATAGTCATAAACTCTCCTTGGTAGATACTTGAATGCTCCAGGATATTGCGATGAAAAATCATGAAGTTGACTTTCAACCATGTTGTAATATGCCCACACTCTTTCTGGATCAAATGTTCGAATATCTGTACCCGCACGGACAATACCAAGATGAATGGAACTGTCGACGACAATAAAGCGGTGAATCTCATTTGCTTCAGTGTCTTCAACAACAATCATTCCATGCGACTCCAGATTTACCTATCTTCAAATCAACAGAAGCCGATATATGCATAATGCCGACTTCTATCAGAGTATAAGTGGTTAATTAACCAATGATTTATCTCCTATGTGGAAGTATCGTTATCTCGGAGGAACTGAGCACCCATGCTCGTTATCCGAGCACTTGAGAGTCAACCCAAGAAAGGAATAAGCAAAGGTGATGAATTCAGACTCTATATAGTGGATGCTCACCATCACATGGGTCGTGAGAAAGGTCATACGAATACTCCTCTAGGAGCGTATGAATTTTATCAACAGCTCTGGTTTGAAATCCAAAAGAAAACCAAATCACTTCTTGAAGATGATGCTCTGTTGTTTGAACCAGTACGCGTAGAAGCACCACCTTTAGCAAGTGAGATTTTCCAGAATAAGAAGAGCTGGGCAAGACTTGACCATGGTTGGCTTGTTGATAGAACCATTGTCTTTCCATACACAGACGATTACTCCGCTCCATCCTCAAAAGGTGAACCTTCATTCAAGGTTTCAAATGACAAAATTGCTTCATGGACCAGTAGAGCTCCTCATTCTACTAGGTTAATAGGATTCGCACGTGTCAACCCTCTAGATGGGTTCTACAAGGAACACCTTCTTGCCGTTAAAGAACTTGAACGTGCAGTATTGGTTCATGGTCTTAGAGGGTTAAAATTACACCCTCTCGCTCAACTCTTTGTGGATTCAATTGATAAGAATGAACCACGGGAAGTCGTGAAACGAGCCGGAGAGCTTGGAATACCTGTAATTTTTGACACTCGAAATATACGTACGGTAGTGAGAATAAAACGGCTTGTAGATTCAATGAGGAATGATCCTGATTGTGGGGCTGCATTGAAGGGCTTGAGGGTAATTCTTGCACATTGTGGAATGTCTCCCGGTGACTCTCGACTCTATGAAGCCTTGAAAGACCCTCTGATATATGCTGAAACATCCACACTTCATGATAGAGATGTTCCTGCTCTTTTTGAGTCGGCGTATGACAGACTAAGTTCGACAAATCAGGAATGGTCTGAGAATATTCTCTTTGGGACTGACTTCAGTTTCCTGTCAGTCCAAGCAATGGATGTCCTTTTGTATTTACTCTCAAGGGGATTTCCAGGTAGTTTGGCTGATGCCCAACGTGTTCTTGCAGGAAATGCGCTATCACTTGTTCATAGCCCCTTTAGAACTTCAAGAGGATCATCCGGACCGCCTAAGGAACTAATCTGCAAAGATGAGTCATTAGAAATTCAACGCGGAGTTGAACGTTCTGTGATCAAGCTCATA
>JBHLPA010000255.1:0-4272 GCA_048939935.1 Promethearchaeota archaeon
TGGTTGGGACGATTTCTGGGCTGAGATCTTCAGGGTGCGACATCGTCGAGCAGTCCAAGGGATTGAGCAGTTCGATAAACTTCTAATTGACTTCGCCATTGAAACGTTAGGTCTCAAGAAAGGTCATGCTGTTCTAGACATCGCGTGTGGGGCAGGAGACCACTCAATTCTATTTGCTAAAAGAGGAGTCAAAGTCACTGCCTTTGATATAGCGAATTCTCTGATTGAGGCCGCTAAGATACGAGCGACCGAAGAGAAGGTCGACATCAATTTCTTTGCAGGCGACATGCGTGACATGTCCTTTGAATCACAGTTCAATGCAGCAGTTCTTCTCAGTCACAGCTTTGGGTTCTTCGACCATGAGGTTAACAAACGTGTTCTTAAAGGCGCTTATGATGCTTTAAAGACAAATGGTTGTCTATTGCTTGATCTCATGAATCCCTATAACCTGCCACGATTCCAGAAGATTTGGACTCAGCTTGAGGGCGGTTTCCTCCTTAACGAACCACATGTTCTTGATGCTCCAGCAGGTATCCTTTCAGGAAGACCAGCAATATTCATCGACACTGAGAATGATAGAATCGTGTTGATGGACCAGGATGCTCTGTCAAACAATGACATCCGGATGTATACTGCTCATGAGATTCGAGAGATGCTTGAAGAGATTGGATTCAGTAAAGTGGAGTTTTATGGAGAACACTATCTACCACGACTGCCTTACGCGGTAAACTCGGAGCGTATGGTGGTCATCGTGCATCGGTAGTGTCGTGTACTTTATGGAGTCAGGAGTGATTATGAGGAAGAAATTTACAATTGGATCATTAATTCTCCAATCAATAGTCCTGCTGGCTTTTGCATCAGTCTTTTTCTACATGTACATTTCACAAGGTCTGTATCCTTCAGGATTAGCCTTCACTCCGACTGCGTATTTTCTTGTGATGGGGCTGTTATCTATCTGGTTAGCTAGCCGACATTACCTTCGGACAATCAAAAAACAGAATCTGATGATATGGGCTACACTTCACATCTTTGTTTCATTGTATATTTTCTTCACGATACTGTATCTATCCAGCATGCATGCATCACTCCCTCCAAACAGTTTAATCTATTCACTGTTTCCTTTGATTTTCTATATCATCCCACCGGTATTTGTCTTAGTATCTGTACTCAAGGAACAGACATGACGAAATACTTTTAATATTCCACTCGCGAGGTCGCGCAAGCCACCAGTGAAACCGCTGGTGACCCCAACGAGTTCTCTCGTGTGATAATAGACTGTTGGGGATATGCTATCGTACAATATCACGAGGAACACAAACTGAATAATAAGGAGAATTCCTGATGGTTAAGATAAAAGAGCCAGATGCAATCAAGAGACTGATTCGCTCTGACGATTATGAACACAAGCGAATCATATCAATCAGCGCGCATATTGACCATGGCAAGACCACGACCACAGACTATCTAATGCGTCGTGCTGGTCTGATGTCCGATGCAGCTGCTGGACAAGCGTTGATGACTGACTCTGATGAAGAGGAACAAGAACGAGGTATCACCATCTTCACATCTGTCGTGCTTCTCAACTTCGAGGTCGATGGTGAGGAATATCTCGTACAGTTGTCTGACACACCCGGACACTTGTCATTCACGGGTGAGGTCTCCCGAGCTCTGCGTGCTAGCGATGGCGCTGTCATTCTAGTTGACGCACTGGAAGGAGTAATGACACAGACTGAAACCAACATACGTCTGGCGGTTGGTGGAGAGGCATGCAAACCTGTATTATTCGTGAACAAAGTGGACAGGTTAATCAATGAGCTGAAACTTCCACCCCAGAAGGTCTACGAGCGTATTGACATCATTATTGCTAAAGTCAACCAGCTTATCAAAAAGGTGGCGCCTGAGGGATACGGGAAGGACTGGCGAGTCAATTTCCAGGATGGGAGTGTTGCCATCGGGAGTGCTAAGACTGGTTGGGCTTTCACGATGAAGACTCTTGAGAAGAAGGATATCAAACCAATAGTTGTGTTTGAAAAATACAATGAAGGTGACGAGAAGTGGCTCAGAGAGAACCTCCCTTTGGATGATGCACTTCTTGAGATGATTGTGAAACATCTGCCTGATCCCAAAAAGGCTCAGCAATACAAGATTCCCAGAATCTGGAAAGGAGATCTTGACAGCCCTGAAGGCAAGGCGCTTCTGAACGTGGATCCAAACGGACCATTGGTTGGTATGATTACCAAGATCTTCGTCGACCCGAAGAGTAAGAGGCCCACTCTGATCGGACGAGTCTTCTCTGGCACCATAAAGTCTGGCCAAGAAATACAACTAGTCAATATGAAACAGAATGCCAAAGTCAAGAGACTCGGTGTCCAAGAGATTACTGACATCTTAGACATGGATGAGGTTCCTGCAGGTAACCTGTTTTCAGTCTTCGGTTTCATGTGTCCCAGTGGTGAGTCCTTTGTTCAACCCGGTTCTGAAACCAAGGGCTTTGAAGCTATTGAGTATGTTAGTGAACCTGTCGTCAGCCGAAGCATTAAACCAATTGATCCTCAAGAGATTGCTAAACTTGGTGAGGTTGTATCAAAGTGGATTATGGCTGATCCCACCGCACGTTTCTTTCATGACAAAGAGTCTGGTGAATACCGGCTTGATGGTATCGATCCTCTTCAGATTGAGATTCTCACAAAGCGAATTAATGAACAGGTCAAAATCAAGGTATCCGAGCCAATCATTGTATATCGTGAAAAGATGACTGAGAGAGGTGACGAGTTTCATACCAAATCACCTAACGGTCATAACAGGATTCGGATGTACTTGGAGCCACTTGATGAGAAGACAGTGGATCTCATCAGAAAGAAGAGGATTACAGCTGATATGCCTTCTCGAGAGCGTGCTCAAATTCTTCGAGATGAAGCCGGTTGGGATGCAAAGGAAGCTCGAAAGATCCTTGACATCTATCAATCATCAATGCTTGTTGATGCCATGAGTGGTGTACAGAGATTCGACCGTATTTTCTCATACCTACAAACAACATTCAGAGAGTTTATTGAAGGCGGTCCAATCGCTAGGGAACCTGTGATGGGTGTGAAGGTAGTCCTTACTGATGCCACGGTACACACGGATCCTGCACACACCGGTTACAGCGAAGTTGCAACCATGGTTAGTGCAGGTCTTAACATGGGATTCCTCACTGGTATACCCGGCCTTTACGAACCAGTTCTCAATACTGACATCAAGACACCTCCTGATACTCAAGGTGCTGTCATCAAAGTACTTACTGGTCACAGAGGACAGATTATCACAATTGAGGGCGAGGAAGATGTGGTTGCTGTCAAGGGGACGCTTCCCACAGCAGAAACTATCGGAATTGCTGATGAGTTCAGGAGTGCAACTGCTGGCAGAAGTTTCTTCGGTTATGAATTTCGAGGCTTCGAACCAGTTCCAAGCAACCTGCAAGAAGAGATAATCCTCGAAATCCGCAAGCGTAAGGATATGCCTGAAGAGATGCCTAATCTAGGCTCTTGGAACAGATGGATCTACAAGCGAACCTAGAGCGGTTCAAAGATACGAGGGGTAGTTTCACTGCCCCTTGCCTTCATTTTTATTTTGAAGTAAATTATTCAGAGGATAGACTTTTGACCCACTTAGTACGCTAGTCAAGTGATTGAGATGGCATTAGACCCTATTGACCTTCTAGAGAAGCTTGTTGCTTTTGATACAAGAAATGATGATGATACACGCCCCACAAAGGAGTGTCCAGAGTACATCAATAGCATCTTAGATAGCCTTGGTTTCCACACAGAACTTTTGGAGTATAATGGATACTATACCACCCTTGCGCGTCGAGGACAGGGTGAATTCAAAATTCTCTTCTTAGCTCACTTCGATGTTGTACCATTTGGAGATGGATGGAACACGAATCCCTTGAAGCTTGAAATCGATGGTGACAAGGCTTATGGCAGAGGAACTTGTGATAACAAGGGTAACATTGTATCACTGTTACTGTTCGCAGAGAAACTGGTTGAATCTGATTTCCCCTGTATGGTCATGATTGCCACATCCGGTGATGAAGAAATAGGCGGTCGACAAGGTGCTGGAGAGCTTAAGGAATACCTGAAGAAGCATGGTCTTTTTCCCGATTATGTTGTTATTACAGATGGAAATGGGCAAGATATTATCCACCGAAGAAGAAACATTCTCCCAACCATGATTAAAGTGAAGGAACGGTTAGAAACAGTCAAAGGTATGAAAGAAACTGTAAAGGTGAAG
>JBHLPA010000256.1:0-4267 GCA_048939935.1 Promethearchaeota archaeon
CCATATTTCTGAGGGAGCAACCTTAGTTAGCATGTTTCTGTAGATGAGTAAATTCGTATCTTTCTATCTATCTTAGATTATCTATCTCGTTTCGCTATAACCGCAATTATGATGATTACAACAATCGCGCCGACACCCACCAGAGCTATCGTCATTATGTCTGGATTCCCTGGTTGAGTTGGGGGTGAGGTGCCTGTCGATGTGGTGGGTGTTGTAGGGCTTGAACTGGTAGGTTCTGTGGTTGTGGGGGTAGTTGTTGTAGACGTTGCCGCAGACACTGCTACAGATATATCCAGACTGGTTCCGACCATTCCTGACTTACCCGCAGTCCATACGCGGACAGTCCAAGAACCAGCCGAAAGAGGTGTGAGCTCAATCGCAACGGTTACCTGGTCTGATGTTGGATTGAGATCTGATGCTACACCATCCTCAACGCCTTGCTCCGTGAATGAGAACTGGTCATTATCGCTCCAACCAGATCGTATAGCAATAGCGACTTTGCCATCGCCTCCGGAGTAACCCGTTTGGTTCAACATGAGAACGAATGGAACGCCAACTGTTGCATCTACTGTTCCAGTTGCATTAGATGTTAGAACAAGCACGCCTGTGGTTGTGTGACAGTTACCGCATGGATTTGTCTGAGTTGGGAATGCCTCAACAGAAAACACACCTGCGGCAATCAGCAAAACCGCTCCAAGCGCGACAACACAAATTTCTCTTTTCTTCAATTTGAAACCTCAATTTATGTAGATTGAATTGAGTTCCTCCTAGGTGGCTTTAAGCTGAAGACCTAGAGAGGTATAAAAATGTAACTTGAAGGTACATATTTCATACAAAATCTAACATTATATTATTGGAGTTTTGAAAGTATCGTTATTTCAGTAACCAAATGATGATTAATTCCTATAGGAAGAAAAAGGACACCAGTTTCATCATCCACGAATGCGTGGTCCATGGACCTTTTTGTGTGCCCAGTTGTATTGACGCAACTTGGCGGAGCTTCCAAAGCCACAGGCGGCACATTTCTTATGTCTCACGTGATAGGACCTTCTTCCGCATCTTCTACAGCGTATGTGGTGTGGGTTGTTTTTCTTCCCTCTTGATGGTGTGCCTTTACCCATTATTCTTGGCTCCTTGGATTATTTTGGCGGAGGTGAGACGATTACGACATTGTCGCCTCTCACTATCACGGTCTTGACTACTTCGATTATCTGCTCACCCGTTTCTGGATCAACTGAGATTTCCTCGGCATCCTCCAGGATGAGATTCAAGTGAGTGTCATAGCCTCGCAGTTTTCCCTTAATCTTCTTCTTGCCCTTTAGTTCCACAAGTACCTGGCCACCAATAGAGTTCTGAAGTAGGTCCATGGGTTTTCCTGCATTCATTGCTATCACCATCACAGAAACAACACCCTATAACCGACAGTCACAGGATGTCAGCGCTAACCTTTGGAGTTGGCTTAAAAATATGACGATGTCGCCGGGATGTTATTCGTGTGGTTCCTATGTCGTAGGCTTCAAAAGGAGTACAAGGTTACCTTAACAAAATGCCAAAGATAGAACGAATCAAGAAGAGACATCTTCTCAAGAAACGTGAGCAACGTGATATGATTGCCCAGATTGAGAAAGAGATTGGCTCCGCCATAGATGGTCTTGATGCCAAATCCCAACTTGAAGAAGGAACTCTGGATGATGGTTCCCGAATCCTTCTCCTTGATGGTGATATAGTATTCTTTCAAGATGAAGGGCGAATATTTCCGACGCTCCGAGCTTTACTGAGTGGTCTGATAGATATTCCCCATGTCACTGTTGACATGGGCGCGGTGAAGTTTGTTGTGAACGGTGCAGATATCATGCGTCCTGGAATAACTGAGGTCGATGACAGAGTCAGAAAGAACGGAATAGTTGCAGTGGTGGATGAGACTCATGGCAAACCACTGGCAGTTGGGATATCAAAGCTCTCTGCAGAAGACCTGCGTGCTGCAACTAGTGGAAAGGTTGTGAAATCGGTTCATCATGTCAATGATGATCTCTGGATCTTTGGCAAGTCCTAGTCCTTATCTAATCTGGCTCGAACGTGCGACATAGCTGCTTTGTAGACTTCTTTTGCCAGTTCGGGGTCTAACCCACAGTTCTTTGCAAAGCGGTCTCTTGCATAACCCTCTTTGCTCGCCCCGAGGTCTTTTTTCACAACATCAGAAATTGATGTATAACCTCTCTCAAAGAGTATCCTTGCTGTACTTCTTGATAGCCTGCTAGATGGCGAATCATCACCGGGTAGTAATCTCAGTTCAAGCAAGTCTGTGTCTGCTAGGTCCATTCCAACACCATAATGAATCTGTCTGGCAAGGACATTCAATCTTGAAGCCAGCTTTGGCCTCTTTATTGCTTTGAGGTATCTACAGATACTCTCAGCCACTCTACTGCATATTCCGAGGAGAGAGTTCATGTCTCCTTCATCGAGGCTGATTCCCCTCGCCATCTCTGCGGCATTTTTGACAATGGTTGATACATCCTGTTCATCCACCCAGCTCTCAAGAACAGCCATCTTTACTGCATGTCGTTCAGGCAATCTTCTCACATACCATTCCTCTGCTGGTTCCAGTCCCGTCAACTTGAGTTCCATCTTCGTAGGCATGGATGTTCTAGGCCGTATTGACTGCGGTAGTTGAGTCTGTAGCAAGAGGTCTAACAGAGCTGTTTCATCAGCGTCATCCTTAATCTTGGAGAGATTGGTTCTGATACGCAGATAGTCGCTGATCTCAAGCCCTGCCTGAACGGCACTACGTGTCTCCTTTGATAGTTTGTAACTACTCCCTATTGCCTCAAAAACGTGCTCTCTAACTAACCACTTGAAAAGTGTCCTGAAGAACTTCTTCATCCCTGAGCTATACTCTTCATCCTTAGTCCCTCTAAAGGTACTATCTACAAACTCTAGGAACTTGGTTCGTAGTTGATTCTCTGTGAACTTTTTACCATTGACTGCATCCCTTGTGAGAATGCTGATTGCAATGCTAGGATAAAGTACGCCTGAACGTAATGGCTTCAGAGGTTGGTGAAGCAGCTTGTCTTCCATCGCTTTTGAGTTTGGCATATTTCTGTTTGGTCCCTCAAATACTAGGTAAACTCTCCCACCATGCTGAGCTAAATGATTCTCTCCAATTCTCCCAGCAACTTGAAGATACCGGGCTCTTGTTTCAAGATAGTACAGGTTTTGATTCAGAAGAATGACCACACAGTCAAATGGAAAACTAATCCCAGATGTGATACCCGTTGTCGAAACGACTGTTTTGACTGTCTTGTTCCTAATCTCTCTCTCCAGTCGTTCACGCACACCTACATCAATACCTGAGTGATGAAATGCTGTTCCTGACTTCAAGGTGTCTGTAAGTCTATTGCTCAATGGGAGGTTTTCGCCCAGTCCAATCACTCTGTTCACAAGATCCGGATCAACCTTTCTCGGGTGACTTTTTGCTAGCCTCCGAGCAATGCCTTGAGACCGGAATCGCGACCCTACCACAAAAAGAATGGACTTTTTCTCATATTCACCAAGATGATCCATTACTACATCAAGTACATCATCTTGCTTGGAGCTTGCACGTTGAGTTCCATCGCTACTCACTATGTCAAATTGATCATTGACTTTGTTCACAATGAACTCGTCTGGTACTAGACGGACACTTGGTCTGAATATCTTTGCATCAAGCCATTCAGACACCTCTCCAGTTGCACCAAAACGAGACGAGAGTGTCACAATCTGAGTACTGTCTTTCAATAGAGTGATTATGCTATCTAGTTTTGTGCTTCTATCGGTTCCCAATGTGTATGCTTCAAGAAAGGTACTGGAGTCCAGTTCTGTCAGCTCGTCTACTATAGCTAGACCCACATTTTCAGTCCACTTTTTCTTCTCAAGAATGGCTGAGGAGAAAGACTCGTACATGGCAATGACCAAGTCGCCACTTTCTAGTTCTGAGTCTGATGCCCTATTGAGACCATCGTGACGAACCACTAAGTATCCTAGTTCCTGTAGGAGAGTTCCATACTCCTCAACAATCTGTCTACTAAGAGACGTGTATGGACTGAGATATAGGCACCTGACTCCTTTTTGCAGCCTCAACAATATAACAATCATAGCAAGAAACGTCTTTCCTGAACCTGGTGGCATCTGAATCACCAGGTTTCCCTCAACATCTCCAATCTCTTGAACAAACTTTTCTTGGGCTGGGAGCAGACTGACGAAATTTTTATGCTTCAAGAGTATCTTTGCA
>JBHLPA010000257.1:0-4247 GCA_048939935.1 Promethearchaeota archaeon
TCTTGATCCGGCAGGTCCCACAGATGGTGAAGTTCTCACAGCAGCTGGAAAACCTGTGGCATCAGTCACAATGATCCTCTGTGCTGGAAGCAGGGACCTTAACGCAGTCGAATACTGCTCACAGGTTTGTTGTACATACAGTATCAAACACGCCGTCATGCTGAGAAATCTAGGGATAGAGGTTACAATATGCTATATGGACCTGAGAGTTCCTCTACATAGTAAACACTATCTCGACCTTGCAAGAAAGCTCGGTATTAGGTTTATACGTGGAAAACCAGACCAAGTCAGAGTTCTTGCAGGCCGCCCTGTGACCATTGTGGAGGACACAGAGTCGACTAGACGTCTTGAGGTCGAATCAGACCTTGTTGTTCTGGCGTCACCTCTTGAACCTCTCGCATCTGGACCTGATCATTTCGCTAAAATGCTCGATAAATATGGTTTCATCTCTCAACAGGATTCTAAGAAGAGATTCTATGCCTGTGGCACCTCTACAGGACCTACTGACATCCCTGCAAGTGTTACTGAAGCAAACTCTGTTGCTTTGCAGGTATACATGGACTTGGAGGGAGGTGCCTAGATGAAGAAGCTGGTTCTCTGCACATGTAATAACACACTCAATCAGAAACTGGATTTCTCCAAGATTGAGAAGGAATGTGCAAGACTCTTTGATACCATAGAGACCGTCGACAGTCTGTGCTTAAAGAGTGGTCTTACTGAGCTTAAGAAAAGCATCTCAGATGGCGACAAAGTAGTGATTGGAGCATGCAGTTCTCAGATCATTGAAATTCCAATAAAACAGAGAATCAAGAATTCTCTCTTTTCCTTTGTACCATTGAGAGAACATGTGGCATGGGCTCACCCTGAGGAGAGCAAGTCTGCCACAAACAAGGCAATAGTTCTGATAGCTGATGCTGCAGTGAAACTGGATTATATGGAGGCTCCAATTGAGTTCGAAGATAATATGGTTGGAGAAGTTCTCGTGATTGGAGGCGGGATTGCTGGTCTAAAGGCTGCATCAGACCTGCACAGGTTGGGAGTAGGAGTAACTCTCTTAGAACCGCCGGGTCAGAATGATGAAAAGTACGTTGAAACCTCTCTGTTCATGGCTGATATTGACACTATCAGCCAAGAACTCAAAGCTCTTCGAAAACCTCTCTCTAGAGTCAAGCGTGTTCAGGGATCTATTCAAGAGATTGAGGGGCAAATGGGATCTTATGAAGTTGAATGGAAGGACTCAGCTGGCAGAATGAGTACACAAAAGTTTGGTGCAATTATAGTTGCTACAGGCAATCAACGCTATCTTCCTGGTATAGCTAAGAAGTGCCGCCATGGAAAATCCAAACGAGTCGTGACACTGCAGAGTCTTGTCACTAGTCCAAGGAAGAAGGGTGCAAAGGAAAAATCCACTATTTTAGTGGTGACAGATCCTGGTATCCACATGAATTCAGTCGAGGGAAGTCACCTCCTGAGATCATCTGAACTCCTTGCTAGTCTGGGAAATACTGTCTTTGTATCACACTCAGACCTCCGAACAGAGGATGAGAATCTATATCGAAAAGCAAGAGAGTCAGGAGTCATCTTCCTACGCGGCTCAGTAGCAAAGGTCAAGGAGCAAGATAGCGGACTGACCTGTCATGTCGAGAACACGCTTGAGTCCTTGACAAGAGAAGTCACGGTTGACACAATTGCAGTCTTGCAGATGACTGGTCCAGCAGACGACACAACACATCTTGCTGAAACACTGGGTGTAGATTGTGATGCCAATGGCTTCATCAAGACTAGGTACAGCAAGATGAAACCAGTGCAGACTTCACGAAGGGGTATATTTCTAGCTGGTGGTGCCAAGATGCCCATGGGTCTCTCTAGTGCTCTAATTTCCGCTCAGAATGCTGTCTTAGAGGCATTCAAGGTTTTCAACGCACCTTTGAAACGTTCCGGATGGATGCCTGTCATTGATGACGAGAGATGTGACCAATGCAAGGCATGCATTGAGGCGTGTCCTAATGATGCACTCAGGTTGATTGATGGCAAGGTCACTCACATACCTGTGCACTGTGAGTTTTGTGGTATTTGTGCGTCAGCTTGCCCAACACGGGCCATCGAGTTTCAATCACACAGTAAGGAGAGTTGGTTTGCAAGATTCGAAACCATAGCAAAGACTCACAGGCGTCTAGAGAGGAAAAAACCATTCACACTTGTCTATGCCTGCAGTGAGTGTGCCAATGCTTCCATAGATCAGGCTGGTTTTGCTGGTAAGAGCTATCCTACAGGGTCATACGTGGTTCAGTTTCCATGTGCAGGGATGGTTTCACCAATTGAGATCCTGAAAGGTCTGGTTGTGGGTGCTGAGAAGGTCATAGTTGCACACTGTCCACCTGGTGGATGTCATCATCAGACTGGCGATCATCTCTCAGAGCAAGTGGTAGGTCTTACAAGGGATATGTTACGTGAGATTGGTCAAGACCCGGAAAGGGTTCAAGTCACGTATATGATGGCAGCAACACCACAGAAAATGCAGAAGGAGGTGGGCCTGCATGGATAAGCGAGAGCGACTCATCCAGAAGATACGAAATATTGCAGTGCAAACACCAACGAAGACCTTGAAAGTCCCAGAGAAAGTTGAGGGGTTCGGGAGTATCACTTATAGACCTCCCTCTTGCAGCGCGTGTAAGAAGTGTATTGAAGCCTGTGAGGTTGACGCTCTTGATCTGGAAGCATCAGTAAGACTTCCGGACTATCTTGATGCTACAATACCTGATGAAGGATTCAGATCAAAGAACCGTGAATCGCTAGTGTCCTTGTTGCAGACACTGAATCAGAATGGCGAAACACAGACCATCTCCGTTCCTACTGGTCTTCCCGGATATGGATCCATCGCGTGGTCGGCTCAAAAATGCATAGCATGTAACAAGTGTGTTGAAGCCTGTCCAGAGGATTGTCTTACTTTAGAAAAAACCTATGACCTGGTGAGTGTTATCGGCGAAGTAGACACGCCTCCATTAGTAGAGGTTCCTGGTTGGGAGCCATTCATAATCTGTTTTGTATGTTGGGAGTGCTCTCATGCGGCGGCTGATCTGGCAGGACTGATGCACCTGCACTATCCTACCAATGTTCGAACAGTACGAGTACCTTGCAGTGGGGCTGTAGAACCTATTCAGATAATGACCGCCTTGGAGAATGGAGTGGATGGAGTACTAGTCACAGGCTGTCTTCTATCAGAATGTCACTATGGCGGCGATGACCCTCTGGCTGGTAATTTCATGCAGGCTGATTTTGTCCAGTTTTGGCAGAACATGCTTGAGGAGATTGGTCTCGGTGGTAGACTATACATCGACTTTGCCTCTGCTGCCATGGGTATCAGGTTCTCCGAGATTGTAACAGATTTCGTTGAAAGAATCACGAAGTTAGGACCTAGTCCTGTCAGAGGGAAATTGGAGGTGAAATCCTAGTTGACAAAGAAGAAGAAGAAGAACGATGAAGATCGGATTGGGGTTTTCATCTGTAGTTGTGGGACAAACATTGGTGGTGTAATCAACGTCAGAAAACTTGCTCGCGAGTTCAAAGACTATCCTGGGGTCGTGTTCACCACATCAAACATGTTCACCTGCTCAAAAGATGGACAGGACACTATAGCCAAACAAATCAAAGAACATAACCTCACAGGTGTTGTCATCGGCGCCTGTACACCAAAGCTCCATGAACAACTATTCAGAGAGATACTTGAGGAGAATGGTCTCAATCCATTCCGTTTAGCTCAAGCAAATCTCAGAGAACACGACACATGGATTCATGATGACAAGCCCGAAGAAGCCTACAAAGTCGCTTATGACCTTGTTGTGGCTGCAATTGAGCGTGCAAAGAAACTCGAGGATATTGGATTCGAGGAATATCCCGTGGAAAAGAGTGTCCTCGTGATAGGCGCAGGGATTGCAGGGATACAGTCTGCTCTCGACCTCGCAGACAAAGACATCAAGGTCCATCTCGTTGAAAGATACACCTCGATTGGAGGTTATATGGCACGTTTGGAAAAGACATTCCCCACACTTGACTGTTCGATGTGCATTCTCTCTCCAAAATTATCTGCGATAGAACGTCACAAGAACATCGAGCTGCTTAGCTACTCAGAAGTCATTGAAATTGAGCGAGATTATGGAAACTTCAAGGTGCGAATTAGGAAGAAGCCTAGGTATGTTAACATCGAGGACTGCATCAACTGTGGAGCTTGCGAGCGGAACTGCCCTGCA
>JBHLPA010000258.1:0-4240 GCA_048939935.1 Promethearchaeota archaeon
CCGTGAAATTCTCGTGCAATATGTTCCTCTATTTCCCACTGATAATCGAGCATTTGTTGAAGTAGCAATCGCGACTTACGATGTTGTCTGGTTACTAACCCGGCATGGTGGGGACATCCCCCCACGACTTATGCGCCTATTAGATGATATCGATAAGATGTTGATTGAGGCAAGAGTAGATGAAAATTCGATGTTCATACATGGAGTTTCTCTTGTTGTTCCATTCCTTGCATGTTCATGGAGTACGCTTCTTGAACGATCCAAGATGATGAATCAGAGTACATCGCCTCTAGCAGATATAGCTGGACTTGTCGCTGCGTTATCGACTGCAAAGATGAACCTGAGGGCTCTGAATCTCGAGGTCGGTGTGAGAATACAATCCCCCGTTGATGATTCTGTTATTAATAGTGACCCTCTCTTAGCCCAGTACTGGCTGGGGCAAACCTATCTTGTTCATACGGTAAGGGCATTTTATGATAACAAGGACTACTCCGAGCTAGCAACAGGATTCTATGGTGCAGCCATCGCATTTGGCAAGGTTCTTTCAGTTGAATCAGAATTTCTCGAGTCTACCGAATTCGTCAAAGCAACCTCCTCTTCAATATCAAAGGTTCTGCGTCGTTTTGCTTTGGCCTTAGAAAATCAATATGCTGCATATATTGACAGAGCGAAGTTTCCTGAAACCATAACCGTTGCTAATGAAAATCAATACAACTACCTTCTGGCTGAGGATTGGCTCGGATTGATTAAGATAACTAATGCCTACCTGGAAATGGTGGAACAATCAGAATTGGTAGAAGCTCAACCCTACCTCAACGCGGTTTTTTCGAGCTTAACACGTGCTTTGAGAATGATGGATAGTATATCTCTAGTAGATCGTCGAGTATTATCTCTGCTTGGAACGATTATGGACAGACGTTTCTATCTAAGACGTTAGACGTAGTGAGCTTCTGAATTCTTGGTATCACGATATCCGCCTGATCGTGCACCCCAAGTTGCCCATCCTGATGTTGATGTTCGAATTTCATTAGCAAGTCCGAATGATTCTCTTACTGGGATCTCCGCATCAATTCTATAGAGGGTCCTATCTGAGTTTATCTCTAAAACCTGTCCTTTACGCTTAGCCAAAATCCCAGTAAGAACACCCACGTATTCTTCAGGAGTACTAATCTCAAGGTGAATCCAAGGCTCAAGAACAACAGGATTTCCTGACAGCACACTCTGACGTGCTGCCTCAAGTAACGGTTGGGTTATATCTCTCCAAGATGTTTCAGGTGCTTCTGATTTGAGAGATACCTGCTCAATGATTAACCCTAATCGCCGCATCTTCTCTCCCCTCAGAGGTCCATTACGTACGATTGTTCTAAACGCTTCCTTAATCCAATCAGCTTCCTCACTAAATTGGTTAATTTTATTGGATATATCCACTATCCAGCTTGCTGACTGAGAATCTTGATCTATCACAGTTCCCTCAGTTTCGGGTGGTGTTTCCTCCGTAGTGATTACTGCACGAACCGTGAATGAGCTCACCTTTTCGCTTTTACTTGAACAACTGATGCTGTCCTTTGTCATCTGCTCTCTAAGAAGGACCATTGGCTTACCCAGAATCACCTCAATACCTTGTCTTGCTAATTTTTCAACAGAAATCTCGATGTGAAGCTCTCCTGCACCTGAGAGGAGCATCTCTCCAGTTTCAGGATTCACTTCAAATTCGAGTGCTGGATCCGTGTTTGCATATGCATCAATTGGGTCTTGAATATTGCCAAGTTCTGCTAGGTTCTTTGGTTCTATTGTATACGTAACAACTGGTTCTGTCGGATACTGAAGTGCAGCCATTGGACTAATCTGTTCCTTGAGTTTCTCAAATTCCTCAGCATCAACCAAGGTGTCACCTACAGCAATATCTCTAAGACCTGTGATGAATGCTAGATTGCCTGCTGGAACCTGGGGTAAATCTACTCTAGTCTTTGACATATGCATCCCGATCTGGAGTGACTTGCGCCTTTCCATTGTTCTCAAATTGAGCAGTGGGTTTGCCCTCTCCAATGTACCTGAGAAAACTCTCACGGCAGTAACAGTAGATGCATGTCTGTCAGGTTGAACATCACCAACCATACAGATACATGGTCCACTAGCACTGCAATCCAAGAGACCTCTCCCAACTTTCGATTCAGGATTTCCCTCCCAAAATATGGGTACTCTATATGCCTGTGCATTCTTTGGGTTGGGGATAGTCTTGATTATCGAATCCATCACTACTCTAGCTACCGGATATCGATTTACTAACGTTTTTTCATTCTCCGATTTGTAAACCTCTTCGATCTCCTCCAGAATTGAAAGTAATGCATCAGCTAAGTCACTCGGATCTTCGCTTCCCCTCGTTTGTTCTTTAAGAGAAACAATGTCAATACCCCATTTGTCAATAGCTGAACCAACTGAAAGTGAACCCCGGTTAAATGAAACCTCCCACTCTTCTAATCTTTCATCATCGAGATATTTGCCTAACATGGCGTTGAATTCTCTCACAACTTTGTTGATTTCTTCTGCTGTCTTCCGAGCATTCAATCTCCTCTCACGCAATAGTCGATCAACTTTGTTGACATAGAGAACAGGTCTGACAAGCTCCATCATCGCTTGTCTGGTAACAGTTTCAGTTTGGACCATAATGCCCTCAATTGCGTCTACAACAATCACAGCACCATCAGTAAGTCTCAATCCTCTTGTGACATGACTTGAGAAATCAATATGTCCGGGTGTGTCTACAAGATTGATGAGGTAGTCTTTTCCTTCAAAGGAATGAACTAGAGAGATTCCAGACGCTTTTATTGTGATGCCTCTCTCCTGTTCAATGAGGTCATAATCTAGAAGCCTAGCTGATGCTGCAACTTCTTTTGAGAGCAATCCTGAGTCAGCAATCAGTGAATCACTCAGTGTTGTTTTTCCGTGGTCAATGTGGGCAATGATTGTCACATTTCTTATATTCTGAGTCTGACTAACAAGTTCTGTGACCCTCTCTTTAACGAACTTCTTGTATAGATGTGACAATGTAGGTCTACCTGACCTTTCTCTTGAAATCTGACTTTGTCAATTCTATCTCTGTATTGCATTTTGAACAACGCATGGTGATAGAATCTTCACTTTGGGCAACTTCTTCACTCAGAGGTTCACCACATTTACACACGAATCCTACAAGCCTTGCAGGATTTCCCACCACGAGACCGTGTGCTGGAACATCTCTAGTTACTACTGCACCACTACCAACCATACAATATTCGCCCAAAGTAGTGTTGCATACTATTGTCGCGTGGGCTCCTATTGACGCTCCTTTTTTGACGTGGGTTCTTACGACTTCCCAGGATTCACTGAAGGCACGGGGATATAGATCGTTTGTGAAGGTCATGTGTGGACCACAGAATACATCATCCTCAATTGTCACGCCATTATATACTGAAACCCCATTCTGGATTTTCACGTTGTTGCCTATGACAACATTGGCATCAACATAGACATCTTTTCCGATGTTGCATCCTTTACCAATGGTTGCAGTCCCTCGGACGTGTGCAAAGTGCCATATTCGTGTTCCATCGCCTATCTTGGCACCATCATCTACAACTGCAAGTGGGTGAATGAAGACGTCATTCATTGATTTCACTGATTTATCGAGGGTCTTCGTCGAGTTAACTTTTGCTCTTTTTCCGTTTCTTCTTGGTTTTGTTTGGAGCCGCCCAGAGTTTGCCTCTATAGACGCTAGTTGGAGGACATCCGACGCACTTCTCAGCTATGTAGCGTTTGCATGTACCACAGTTTCTACCACAAGGTGACACCGAATTACCTGATGGGTCTGGTGCCAAATCCATCTGGAGGAATTTTGGCGAAACCGGTGCATTGCCAAACCAGCTCTCTGATCTTCTCACACCTGGTTCAGTTCTCATGCTGCAAGTGCCAATTATTGATTCGAGACTCCATGTATCCTCAGCTACCATCACTGCAAAGACGTTGTATCTTCCAGTCACAGGAGCATACATCATCAGTCTTGGACAATCAATATACTTCTTCTGAATCCTTTCTGCAACATCCATGTCTTCGGTTTCCAGTCCCATAAAGAGAACCTTGGCATCAAGTTCTTCTGCGTTGACTCCAGCTGTTATCCTGACCATCTCGGACTGGACTAGTTTATCGAGTCGTTTGCTTACAGCAACATGGGACATTCCCAACTCGCTTCCGATTGCAGACAAACTAG
>JBHLPA010000259.1:0-4216 GCA_048939935.1 Promethearchaeota archaeon
TGGATTACTGTGCCATTTCTAAGACTCAGGATATAGTGTACTGTTACGGCATCTGTGGGCTTTACTCTCCAATAATCACTAAGCTCAGCACCTGGAGAATATCCAACTATTACATCACTGTTATTCAAACCTGCAGTTGTGAATCTATCAGTATAGTTCTGCCACGCAAGGCCAATCCAACCTGATGTCCTTGCCTCTAGACCAATATGTAGAACTGTGCCATTATGCTCCATGTAAGCCCTAACCCCAGTCACAGGATCAGTGTAAGTCATAGCATACTCAGTGGGGTCGATTATTCCATCAACAATTCCATAGAAGTCATCAACATAAGGAATTGATAGGTTTGTCATCGACTCGGCCAAGACTGACCCAAAATCCTTGTTTTGAGCCAAGTGATTTGATTTAATAGTCTCTGAGATGGGACTTGCCGCCATGAAACTACTCGTCACAAAAAGAGTGAGTAGTAATAATGTTCCTATCTTTCTATTAAGCAGGCTCAATACGAATCACCGTGATTTCATCGGGGTTTCTGTCCAGTGGATTGAAATTCTACCAGACGGGATTGGTCGCTCGAGCTTCTAGTTTGTTATTATAGATTTCGGATGTTGAAAGCATGCACAAACAATCTAAAACATCCCGAAAAGGTCAAAACAGAAACGGTTTGCAGTCAAACACCGGAAGTGACACGAATTGATCTCATTCCTCATTGCGATGATAGCAGCATTCGCAGTTGTTATTCTCTTCATGCCTGCAACAATCAAGATGCTTCGAGAGGCGGGAATGATAGGTATTGATGTTCACAAGCCAGAAAAGCCTAAGATACCAAAAGGTGGGGGTTTCATTATTCTCTTTGCAATTGTTTTTGGAATATTGGTGGTTATGGGCATTACTACGTTTCAGGATACTGCGAATATTCCTGATGGTCTTCTTGCAGCCTTGGTTTCGATTCTCATGGCTGGCCTTATCGGACTTCTCGATGACACTTTCGACTTTAGGAACAGGACAAAGGTAGTACTTCCACTAGTAGCTTCAATTCCTATGATTGCTATGAGTGTGGGAACCCCAACAATGATGATTCCTTTCATTGGAGAGATTAACTTTGGTCCATTCTACGCACTTCTGATAGTCCCCCTTATGATGACCTTCATTGTTGACTCCACAAATATGTACGGAGGAATGAACGGCCTCGAGGTGGGTCTTAGTAGTATAAATTCATCAGCAATCATACTCTATGTACTCATTTCTCCATATGTTGATGGGCATATGATTACCACTGCTCAGACTGATGCAGGAATGGTAGCTGCGGCACTGTTCGGAGCCTCTATTGCATTTTTATACTTCAATAGATTCCCAGCAAGAATTTTACCAGGTGATGTGGGAAGACTTCCACTAGGAGCCGCCATGGCTTCAGCCTTGATTCTGGGAAATATGGATAGATTAGCAATAATAATGTACACACCGTTCCTGCTCAACTTCCTGCTCTACATCGCCTATCGGTTGTATGTAAGACGAAACGAAGTTGAGTATGTCAAGTTCGCATCACCAAGGGAGGATGGAACTCTCGAGGTGATGGGGCCATTTACACTATACTGGGTTCTACCTCATTTCTTTAGGAAGATGACTGAGAAACGTAATGTATTGCTATTGCTACTATTGCAAGCATTAGTGGCTTATGGTGCAGTGGCATTCCTCTTATTATGAGGTGGTATGTTCTAGTCAATCTTTGTTGAGAGGTATGTATCAACTACATAGTCCATACCAAACCTACTGAAAGCTTGTTGTTCGGCTTTCACACGAATCTTTCTGAATTGTTGAATGTGGTTTTGCCATTCAATGGTTTGGTATCGGACATCAAGAGAGAGTTCATCAAGACGCTTGAGATCAGAGTTAGTCATCGGCTCTGTTGGTAACGCATGTTTTTCGATATCTTCAGGAGTGACTCCAATCCATTCCGCTTTTGGTATGGTCAGATCCTTGATGTGCGCAGAGTTTGCACTACCACTGATGATGACTTTAGCAATATGCATACCCCAAGGGTCACCATCAGTGAAGATGTATACAGGTAGACCAAGAGCCACGTGAAGGTTTCTCATGAGGCGTCTTGTCGTTCTGGGAGGTTGGCCTCCAAGTTGAACCAATATAGCATTATAGCGTTTCCACGCCTTGGTTTCTATTAGCCTTGAGAACATTCCTCCTGATTCTACAGCCAAAACAATCTCAGCATTAGACTCGATAGGTTCTGCAGTCATAAGGGCAGCTCCTATAGGTAATCCATCAGGACTTATTGTGAGGTCTATCTCCTTTCCCTCATAGCCAGGAACCGTGTATCGCATCACAACCTCACCATATATTGAGGAGTGTTCTTCAGGATAGATGCCAAAACTCTCACGGGGTAAGCCAGTTAGACATTCAAGGTCTGTCACAATTCTGTCGGATTCGGACTGATCTGAAAACCCTACACCAAAAGCCTCTGAGGAGTAATAGAGGTCTCTCAGTGAACTGGTTCTAGAAGCTTTAATGAGTTCTTTCGCAAAAGAGGCAACCCATGTCAATTGAGCAAAACGTTTCACATGTTTTACATTACTCGAGTCACGTATGTTTCGAGAAGAACCTAACACGTAGTGGTTCATTGATTCATCATAAACAATGTTGCTAGTTCTCCGATCTGGAATCTCCAGTACTGGGTATCTGTTTTCGAGTATTGCTTTGACTATGTCTTTGCCTAGGGAAACTAGGATCTCTTTCGCAGACCCTGACTCATTCATCGGAGTCCACCTCAAAAAGTCGTTTTACAAGTCGGTCAGTGGATGGGGCTTCATCACAATCAGCCAGTGCAGCACCGAATTTAGCTATTTGTCTGAATGATTTTGAATACTCTCTCATCTTCTTGGTTTCACGTAGACTTCTCATTGATCGTGCACTAATCTTGCCAAGCTTTCTTCCAAGTTCTCTGAAGATTTGATATGTTTCTTGTTCAATCTCGGGAATTGATGCAAGAGATTGTTTTCCTGCTGCCTTAAAGGGTATCTTTGTTGAACATAGATGGAGAAACAATCCCACAGGTTCTTTTGACCCGAAATCATATCGAGACCAGTTCACACGCTTCAGAACTCTTGACAAAACGCCATCACTGGAATCATAGAGTAAAGGCACGCGATTAACAAATCTATAGAGAGTTGGAATATCAGACCGCGGAAAATCATCCCCAGTTGCAAGAGCAGCCTCTATGATGAAGGGATTTCCTTGCCATTCACTAACCCCACGACTTGCATATTCGCTTGTCTTCACATTAAACACAGATTCAATCGCATTCAGAAAATCAAGTTTTCCAATTTTGCTTAGGCATTTACTATCGGGACGCTCAAATCCATCATACTTTCTCAAGGCATGTGCCAAGCGTGATAATTCCTCTCGTGTGAGTTCTGACACAACCTGGTCTGGATTCAGATTCATGAATTTCAGAAAACGTGCTGAAGTTCTAGGTCCTATTTTTTGAAAGGATTTGCGTAAGAATTCGTCAAGACTTTTTGTTCCGATCTTTGAAACAAGTCTACGAAGGATTTCCATATCGACTGACCGGGGATGCGGTTTTGAAGGCCGTATTGGTTTTGGGATGTTTTTAGACCAATTACCCAAATCCAAGTGAACTTCATCATCAATTTTCAGAGTTAATTTCGCATGAGGCGTGGATATTGTTGAAAGACGTAAATATTCAATAATACGGTCCTGAGCCCGTTTCAGGTCACCCTTCAATTGAATAATTACCGTAGTTCCTTCATTGGTGCGTGGGAGTTCTTCTTCACATTCTACTATTGGACAATTGTTCTCAACATCAACCAGTAATCGATAGAGGATTGCCTTGGAGTTCTGAGTCTTTGAATGAATGACGACAGGAGAGTCAGTACTAATCTGACCATAGAGTATTGCCATAGTGACGCCTAACCCGAAGGTTCCACGTTTTTGTTGTTGCGAGTACTTGCTGCCATATAGCACTCTAGCGAAGGCTTGTGGTATTTGTTCTGGTGGGACCCCAGTGCCATTATCCGCAACTTTGATGGTAATTATATCTGATGTCACATTTTGGATCTCAATATCCACCCGTGGAAAGACCCGTGCATCATCACAAGAGTCCAGACTATTTTCTACTAACTCTCGGATAGTAGAAAACACAGCCTGAGTTGGATTGCCAAAACCAGCCATCTGCCTGTTCCTATAG
>JBHLPA010000260.1:0-4212 GCA_048939935.1 Promethearchaeota archaeon
ATCTTGAGGCGTTTTTCATCATCTCATTGAACTTGTCAACACTCCTTGCAATTGCTCCTTTATAGAACGACTCTGGTGATAGATTAATCACACTCATTAATCGAACAGGTTCAGCACGTCCAATCAATACTCCTCGAATGTTGACACTAGGGAAATTGTCCAAGTAATGGCACCTCGTATTGTACAGCTTCATAGAAGGAAATAAAATGGTAGCTGAATCCGCTACGAACACCTGTAGGAGCTCATACTTGGTGAAATATCATGAATGATGAACTCAAACGCACTCATCTTTATGACTGGCACGTGAAACACGGTGATGTAATACCTTTTGCTGGATGGGAGATGCCAGTTCGATACACCGATATTCGAGAAGAACACATGGCTGTACGAAACAGTATTGGTATGTTCGACACCACACATATGTCCAGATTCGTTATCAAGGGTCCTCAGGCTAGAGCGTTCCTTCAGACTCTAACAACAAATAATGTCAGCAAACTGAATGTAAACGATGGACAATACACTACCTGTCTGAATGAACAAGGTGGAATTCATGATGACCTCACGCTCTACAGAGTGGGTGAAGATGAATACATCTGGATCACAAATGCATCAAACGGTCCGAAGATTCATGACCATCTCCAGAAGCATGCAACTGACTTTGAGGTTGAGGTCTTCGACAAGTCTAGAGAAATCACTATGATAGCTGTTCAGGGTCCTAAAGCACTTGAGCTCATCCAGAAGGTTGCTGATAGAGATATCAGCGAATATGCTAGGTTCTCTTGTTATCGAGTGAAACTTGCAGGCTATGACTGTTATCTCTGCAGGACCGGCTATACAGGTGAAGATGGTGTAGAGATCCTTCTTTTAGACACTAAATTTGATGATGAAGGTAAGAAGAAGGCGATATCTTTCTGGGAGGAGCTTCTCCGACAAGGGAAGGAATTTGATACAAGACCCTGTGGTTTAGGTTCTAGAGACTCGTTACGTCTTGAAGCCGGATTTGTTCTTTATGGTCATGAAATCAATGAAGAAACCTCTCCAATAGAGGCAAGAATCCCATATGCTGTCAAATTCAAGGTGGATCCTCATTATATCGGATATGACGTTGTAGAGCACCATAAGAAAGAGGGTGGAATCAGAAAGACGCGCATGGGATTAGTGATGATAGATCGTGGAATTCCGAGGGAACATTATCCAGTCCTTTTCACTGGTGAAGTTATCGGGGAGGTCACCAGTGGAGGTCTATCCCCTGTATTGAACAAAGGTATCGCTCTTGCCTCTGTTAGACCTGATTTGGTCAGTGAAAGTGAAATTGTGGAAATTGACATCAAAGGTCGAAAGAGAAGAGCAGAAATCACAAGCTGGCCGTTTTACGACCCAGAGGTCTACGGAGCCACCCGGTCTCAATAACCAAACTCATTTAAACTGAGCAAGCTCTCCGCAATATGTAGGTGGACCAAATGAGCGACACCGCAGTTAAAGATGATAGAAAATACAGCAAGGATCACGAATGGGTTAAGGTCGAGGGTAACTTGGTCGTTGTCGGCATTACAGACTATGCTCAAAACTCTCTCCACGAAATCACCTTTGTTGAAATCTCAGAAGTAGGAACTACTTTGGAGGCTAATGGTGAGTGTGGATTAGTTGAATCCATGAAAGCATCATCAGACATTTTCTCACCAGTTGGCGGAGAGATTGTCGAAGTGAACGCTGAACTAGAAGATGCTCCAGAGATAGTCAATGAAGACCCGTATGGCAAGGGATGGATGTTTAAGCTCAAACCGTCAAATCTTGATGCCGATTTTGCAGGTCTTATGGATGCGGATGCTTACAAGGAATTCATCGACTCCCTTTAAGTTTCAAATAGAACTGCATGAGCAAAGGACAAGGGGCATGTCCCCTTCCATGCTCCAATATCCTCTTTCCACAGGTTTTTCCATATAGGACGAGTTTACAATTAACAGCAACCTTTTTAGCGAATCACAAAATCGCTGCCGATAGTTCGAAACATTTCGGAGAATGTACCATATATGTCATTTGGCAAATTCAAACGGTCAACTGGAAGATTTCTGCGTAAAGTATTCCATAGACCGAAGTCAAAGATTTCACGCGGGTCAATCATGATAGCTGTGACGCTCCTCATAATCTTCACAACTGCTCTCTTACTTCGTATTGAACCATTGTTCAACTCTCAGCCAATTGTACGCGCGTTCGACCCCTGGTTCCAGCTAAAAGTGACAGACTATGTCGCCGATAATGGATTTGGCGCTTTCTTCTCATGGTATGATCATTCCACTTGGGTTCCATTTGGTCGTGATATGGCTAAGACAAGTTACATTGGAGTTCCATTTACATCAGCATTCTTGTATTTCCTTCTTAATGGGATGGGAATCCATGTTGATGTCCTGACAGTATCTCTAATCCTTCCTGCTTTCATGGGTGCTTTGACAGCAGTCGTCGCATTCTTCCTTGGGAGAGAGCTCTCAAACAATACAGTAGGGCTTTTTGCAGGTATATTCACCGCATTCATTCCAGCTTTCATAACAAGAACTGTTGCAGGCTTTTACGACAACGAATGTATTGGTGTGTTTGCTATTATACTAACTACGTTTCTGTTTATTCGTGGGATAAAGCGCGGCTCAATCCCTGCATCGATTGGTGCAGGTCTATCTCTTGGTTATCTACAAGTTTCCTGGGGTGCATCAGATTTCATGCTTGGACTTCTTGCACTCTATGGTTTCATCATGTTAGCAATGGGCCGTTACAGTCGCCGGCTCTTAACCACATACTTGATGACAGTAATCTTAGGCATCTTCTTAGGAGCACTCATTCCACGAAATGGGTTTGCTAGTCTTACTACTTTCACAGTCGCAGCTCCTATTGGTGTTGCTGGACTACTTGTTCTCTATGAGATATGGTTACGGGTTAGAGGCTATCGCGAAAGCACTGCTTCAGCATTGGCTCCATATCTCAAACCAATACTGACCGGATTGATCGTTCCAATTATTGGTATTGGTGCCTACTTGCTGTATGCTAGTGGAATGCAGCTCGAAATTGATCCATACAACTCTAATCCTTTGATTCAACTCGGCTCAAAGTTTCTCACGGTAATTAATCCATTCACGCGACTTGACCAGCGAATTCTTGCATCAGTTGCTGAACATCTTCCCAGTCCGTGGGGTAGTTTTTACAACATTCTTCTGATTCTGATATTCTTCTTCCCACTAGGAATGTACTTCCTCTTCAAGAGAGGCCGTGACGAAGACTGGTTTATGCTAATATACGGTCTGACCTCTGTGTACTTTGCAGGTAGCATGATTCGTCTTAATCTAATCCTTGCACCCGGAGTAGCAATCTTGGCTGCTGTAGCAACTTACAACATTCTTGAGCCCTTTGCGAAAGTTGTCAGCGAGAAGTCTGTGTTCGAAAGACGAAGGTTCAGGATGAGTTCGTCACTGACATCAGAGCATGCCCTCACTGCATTTGCATTTGTTGCAATGCTTCTGTCTGTTAATATCATACTTAGCGTCCAATATGTAGATTTACAGGTTGGAAATCCTGAATTCGCACAATCCGATCTTTCAGCCACTGGTCAAGCTACTGATTGGCAGACCGCAATGACATATATTCGAAATGTCTTACCGGAGGACGCAATTGTTGCCAGTTGGTGGGACTACGGATATTGGATAAACGGGGCATCTGGTAAACAAACTATTGTGGATAATGCGACGTTCAACACTACGCAAATCGCGAAGATGGGGTATGCGCTTATGGCGCTCAATCTCACGGAATCCCTTAGGTATTTCAAGAGTTGGAACACCACCCATGTGCTTGTCTACTTTGGACACCGCTATTCAGGATTTGGTGGTGACGAAGGTAAGTGGCCATGGATGGTACGCATTGCAGAGGACAAGCTAGGCAGTTCAGTCATCAATGATGCAACCTATCTTGGTACCAACGATGCCACCCTAGAGGCATTCTACACATCTACACTGTTCAAATTACTGGTATATGGTGAACCCAAAAATCAGGACGAGGCTACTGCTATGAGTCTTTCTGATTCTAGAGTCAGCGCTGATCAGGTCCTTTGGAGTGACACTGATTGGACTGATCACATGCCCGTTGACCTTCACGGCGCGTTCTTACCACCATACTATAGTTCAGGATATGGAACAGTCAAGATCTACGAGATTGACTATACCATGTACGACC